>JBOGKW010000062.1:0-17809 GCA_050746205.1 Terriglobales bacterium
GCGCGCAGCCGCGCCGCCGGATCGCGCGCGGCGGCCGCGCTGCGCGGCAGCCGGTCCATCCCGCTCAGCAACCACAGCCCCAGGGCCGCGCAGATCGCGTCTGCAGCCCAGGCCCCTACCGCCGGCGCTGCCCTCCCCTGGTGCGCCAACGCCATTCCGGTGATCAGCACGAGGTAATAGCCCAGCACCAGCAACAGCGTCGTCACTAGGCCCGCCGCCTTGCCTCCGGCGCGCATGCGCAGCCCAAGCGGAATGCCCAACAGGGCCAATGCCAGGCAGGCCAGTGCCAGCGCCCAGCGGCGATTTAATTCGATCTGCGCCGCCCGGCGGCCTCGCTCCGCCCCGGCCATCAGCGCCCGGGTCGGCAGCGCCGGCAGGGTGTGGGTATCCACCTGCGCCGCAGGCAGCCGCAGGGGCAGATCGCTGCTGCGGAAGGAACTGGCCGACGACAGGTCCGGGCGCCCCTGGGCGACGCTATAGCTGGTGCCGTCCTCCAGGTGCAGCTGGACTTCGTTGGGGCCGATCGCCGCCAGCATGCCCCGCCGCGCCAACGTGATCTGCGGAGCGTTGGCATCGCTCATGTCGGCGACGAACACTTGGCGCCAAACGCGCCCGCCTGGGGCGATATCCCCGATGTAGACCACCGCGTGCGGGATCGTCTCCAGAAACACCCGCGGCCGAACCGCGAGCACTACCTGGGAGTTCCGCAACCGGGCCTCCAGCCGCAGCAGTGCCCGCGCTCCCGCGGGGGCAATCCAGAGGGAAAACGCCAGCGCTACCGCCGTGACCGCCATGCTAAACCCCAGCAGCGGCCGCGCCAGTTGCCACCCGCTCCGCCCGATGGCCCGGAAGGCCATTAACTCACGGTCCGCGGCCATCCGCCCCAGGGCGATCAGGATGCCCACTAGCGCCGCCATCGGGAGCGTGAACACCAACGTCGCCGGCAACGCGTATAGCAGCGCCAACAGCAGCGACCAGGAGCTGCCACGCGCCAGCAGATCCAGCAGCCGGCCCGCCTCCCGCATAAAAATGACGAAGGTGAATACCAGCAGACCCGCGGCAAAATAAATCAACGCCTCGTGGATTAAGTACCGGTCACCGGTCTTCACCCCTTCATCCTATCGCGGCCGTGACGACGGGCCTGGCGCGCTGCGCTTAGCCCTGTCCCCCGCTCGGCAGTGACGGGGTGCCCCGTGCCGGCTCTGGCTGGCCGCATCAGAAGATGCGCTGTTGGGTCTTTAGATTCCCGAAGGTGCCCACATTCGCCAGCGTGATGTTGATCCGGTATTCATTCTCCCGGCGCAGGCTGGCCAGGGCAAAGCGCCGGTATTGAAAGCTGAACCCGGCACAACTCCAATTGTAGGTGGCCTGCGCCGTGGTGTACTGCAAATATCCCAAATGGGAGTCATAGGCGGCGGAGAAGGCGACACTGAGCCCCGGCCGGCTGGGGTCGCCATAACCGGTGGTGAACTGCAGCTGGTTGTAGTTCGGCGGCAAGACCCCGCCCAACGGAATCAGCCCCAAGGGCGTATGAATCACGAATTCGCTACCCGCCAGTAGCAGCTTGCCAAAATGGAACGAGCCGGTAAAGGCGCTGTCGTCCACCCGCCCATGCTGGGGATCATAGTCCACCCGCCAATCGCCATCGAACCCCTTGAACGGCGAAACGCGGAGCAGCGAGTCAATGGGCGATTGGTGCAACGCCTGGGTAGCAAAGGCGAAGGGCGTCAGCATTGCGGTGGCGAGAAACACGTTAGCCGCTCCCGGCGTCAACGCCCCTCCGAAGTTAGGATCGAAATAGTACTCCTGCTCCAGCGTCCACGACGCCAATTCCCGCACGTCTCCGCTGCCGCTGCGGGTATAGAAGGCGTTGGTGAAGCCATAGTCCAGCTGATCCGTATCGGTCAGCAGATCCAACGCATTGAACCGGATCACCTCATCCGGATCAGAAACTCCTGTGGTATAGACATATTCCACACGTGGTTGAAAGACATGCTTGAGCTTGTCGCCGAGCAGCCCGCCCGGTGTGTTGTAGACCCGTTCCAACGACGGCGGAGTCCAGGTCACGTCCACTGTCGCCGCGTTCTGCCACAGCCCTTGCCCCGGCGCCAATGCCAACTGCCCCGGCCCGTTGAAGTTGCCCGCCAAGCGCTCCGAATAACCGCTGGCTTGGGCCGAGAGCGACACGCTCACCGTGCCCGCCGCCGTCCGCACCGGCGCCGTAAGCCGCGGCGCCGCCACCAGCCGCTCCAAAACCCCGCTTTGAAACCCCGGCTCGGCGCGGTCGAACAGGCCGCCATTCACGTCCCAGGAAAAATACAGCGGCACCGGACCTGCCTGCGCCACCGGCCGGGCTTCCGAGTTCCAGTCCACGGCCGGAAAATCGGCGAGGGATACCGCGCTCCGTGGTCCCGTGGACAGGAAGTTCTGGTATCGGTGCGCGCTCACGGAGAGATCCTCCCCGTCCCATTGCCGCTCCAGAAAGCCGTTCGAGACCACCTCCGAATTGATGGCTTGGGCGAAGCTGTTGCCGAACGCCAGCCGGTAAATGAACGACGAGAGGTAGTTGGCGTCCAGGACCGCCCGCCACTCGCTGCCCCCCGCCGCGTCCGCGCCATCGTCGCTGGTCGAACTCTGGGGCTGATATTCAGCGATCACCTGCGCTTCCTGCCCTCCCTGTTTGATGCGAGCGCCGTTGGCCGCCGCCAATCCCCGGTCCACGACGCCATCCAAGTGGAGATCGAGATAGGTAGTCTGAGTCGGGAAACTCGCCACATTGAGCAGGTCGCCCCAGCCCCGCGCGCTCAGGTATTGGCCGCCCAGCGTCACATTGGTGCTGCGGTTGGCGGCCCAGAAAACACTGTCCCCCAACTCGGTGCCCTTCACGCTGCTCTGGCCCAGCAGGGGCAACAAGAGCCCGCTATGCCGGCCATTCTTCTCGGTCGAATGGGTCAGGTAGGGGAAGTAAAACACCGGCACGTCCCACAACCGGAATACCGCGTTGTGCAGCGTCGCGTTGGCTCCCAATTCGACGGTCACCCGTTGCGCGCCCAGCGACCACTCCGGCCGCGGCAAGCGGCAGGAGGTGAGTGTTCCGTCCTCCAGGCGGTAGTGGCGGGGCCCCAAGCGCTCCAGCTTGCGGCCAGAGAAAATAAGCGGGTTGCGGGATTGCAGCTGGACGCTCTTGCGGGCCACATGCAGCCCACTCACGCCGTGAAAGTCATCAAACTCACCCTGGGAGGTGCGGAAGTTGTACCGGCCGCGCCGCGCGGCGATTTGTGTCTTCTCGGCCGTCAGCGTCAAAAACACATGCCCCGTAGCCGTGGCCTCGCCGCTGCGGTTGTCGTAGACAATGCGGTCGGCCCGCAGGGTGACCCCGTGGTAGAGGATCTCCACATTGCCGCTGGCGATGTAGATCCCGTTGTGCGCCGCTAAATGGCGAAAGTAAAGAACCGCGATCCCGCCCTGGCGCCCCCCAGCAACGGCCATGGGCAACTGCTGCCGCTGTCGCGTCTGCGCCGCTGGCGCGGAAGGGCCCGAACCAGAAGCGGCAACGGCCGCAAGGGATTTTTTCGCCGTCCCGGCGATGCAAATCGCTGCGGCGGCGGCAATAATCAACGGTCGGGCCCGAAACACCAGCATGCCAAGGCGGTATCTCGCAAAGTACCACACGCCGCCGCGGACGCGCCGTTTGTGGCCGCACAGGAGCGCCGCGTGACCCTCTGCCCGAGTTGTCACGGGCCCGCGCCCCTCGGCGCCACCCCCTGCGCGTGCGGTTGGCGCCCCGCCGCCATGTTGGCCCGCACCGAGGCGGACCCCAGCGCCTGGAAGCAGGCGGTTCGCGCCAGCGTCGCTCGCCACCACCAGCGCCGGGCACAGCTGACCGGAGCCGCCGAGCCCCCTTCTCCGCCCCCACGCCGTTCCTCTCTGGGCTCCAGTGTCATTCCCTTCCAGCGGGGGCCTTCCCTCCCCCCGCCCCGGCCTCTCCCCGCCGCGCCCCCGCTGCCGGTGATCCGCGCCGGCCCGCCTGCTTTGGGTGGTGCGCTGCCGGCGCCGGCCCGAGTCGCTACCGCGGCCCAGGCGGCCCCGGTACCGGCGACGCAACCCTCCCCGCCACGTTGGGCCGCACCGCGGCCCGCTCCAGTTTTTACGCCGTCTCCGCTTCTACCTCGCCCGGAACGATCGGCGCGGGCCACGGTCAAGTTCGACGCCCCGCCTGCACCCGCGCCTGTGGTGGAGCGCACCCTCCTGGCCGCCCCGCTGCGTGTGCGGGCCGGGGCGGGCCTGGTGGATGTGGGCTGCGCCGCCGTGGCCGGCGGCGGCTTTGCCCTGGGACTCCGGCTGACCGCCCTGTCTACCCAGGCCGTGCTGCCCGCGCACCTTCCCCAAATCGGCTTCGCGGCGGCCGCAAGCCTAGCTTTCCCGGCGCTCCAATTCCTGTGCCTTCGCCGCCAACTTCCCACTCCCGGCATGCGCTGCCTGGGCCTGACGCTATGGCTGGCTGGGGGCCAACCCGCCGCCCCAAAGCATTGGCGGCGGCGCGCCTGGGCGACCTTGCTCTCTTGCGCGGCGCTCGGTTTGGGCTTCCTGTGGGCTGGTCTGGATGAGGGCCATCTTGCCTGGCACGACCGTCTCTCTGGCGCCGTTTTAGGCCCCTGTCATCCCGCAGCTCCGGGTCCTCATAACCCCGCCGTGGCGCCCTGAGCTACCCGGCGTCGCCCACCCAGGCTGCCGGTTTAGGATCGGGAACCCGGCCGTTCGCTGCAGCTGCCGGGACGACCGGAGCGCGAGCGCGTCCCGAATTGGGCGGCAGTGCCACCTGGCACCGGGCGGCGGAGCGGCATTCGTCGCGCACCCCCCTTCGTGGGCTTGCCCGGCCGCCTCCTGCGTCCTACAAATGGCCCATGTCCGCTGCCGCTGCCCGCGCTCTGATTTCGCCCTGCCCGGCCCCGCCCGCCCCAGAACCGAGTCCGACCCTCACGGTGATCATCGCCACTCGAGAACGTCCCCTATTGCTGCTCCAAACCGTCGAAAACCTGCTCGCACAATCCGTCCTGCCTCAGCAGATCATCATCGTGGATCAGTCCCGCGATCCGGACGCCCGGTCCGCAGTGGTGGCCCGTGCCGCGCGCCGGCCCATGCTCGGCCTGAGCTATATTCATGCCCCGCAGATCCCTGGCGCCGCTGCCGCGCGCAATTACGCCATGGCATTTGCGCTCGGCGCCGTTTGGTTGTTCTTGGATGACGATGTTCGCCTGGAATTGGACTTCATCGCCGCCTTGCTGGCGGCCTACCGCCGCGAGCCTCAAGCGACGGGGATTTCCGGCATCATCACCAATTACACCCCGGCCCGGTGGTCGGTGCGCCTTTGGTCGCAGACGTTTTGGCGCGGCCCCTTCGCCGATGATCGCCAGCCCATCTACTGGCGTGCCGGCGCCCTGCGCTCGAGCGCCCCACAAGCGGTATCGCGCCTGGGTGGCGGCCTGATGAGCTTCCGCGCCTCGGCCGTTCGCGGTCTGCGCTTCGACCCCCGCCTCACCGGTCGGGCCCTCGCCGAGGATGTGGACTTTTGCTTTCGCCTCCCTCCTGGGAGCACCTTGTGGATCGCACCCGCCGCCCGCCTGGAACATATCGGCGCCCGGCACTGTCACTCGGCTCCCCATGCTCTGGCCGAAGCGGCGCAAGCCGCCTGGTATTTGCATCGGTCGCACCCCAATCGCCACCCGCGGCAGCGTTGGCTTTTCGTGTGGCTCAACGCCGGCTTGGTGCTGGCGGCCATTGCCGCCTGCCTCCATCGCCGCTCGACCGCGCCCTGGCGCGCCCTGGCCCAAGGCATCGCCACCGCCCGCGCCCTCCATCGCCGCAAACGCGGCCCTGTCCCGCGTCGGCCCTATCGCCGCAACTTGGATACGCCCTGAGCGCCTGCGGGCGTCCGTTGCCGGCCGTCCCACCCCGGCATGCACCCTTCCGTCGTGGGGACCCCGGCAAAGCCCAGCCGCAGGCCCCGCTAACTCTGGGGTCCCCAGCACGCAGCGGCGCGCGCCGGGGTGGAGCGGCCCGCCTTGGGGTGGAGCGGCGGGGCCTTCAGAAGCGGGCGGCTGAGCCGCCTACGCCAACCCAAGCCCCTACCCGCAGCGACGCGCCATTGAAGGCAGCGGACGGTTTTCCCATCGGCTTCCGTGCGCGGCTCGCGGCGCTGCGGGTCCTGGGACCCGCAGGCCTTGCACAGCCGGCCGGGCCGGCGTCGCATCCAACTCTGTCGGACGCACGCTGCCCATGGAAGCACAGGCCTTGGCCTTGTTGGCCCCGATCCCCGCCCCGGCCGTGGTCCCACTTTCGCCCTCCCTAAGAGTTTCCGCGCTCATCCCCACCAAGAACCGTCCCGACGCTCTTCGGCGCAGCCTCGCTACCCTTGGGGCGCAAAGTACGCCCGTCGCGGAGGTCATCATCGTGGACCAAAGCCCGGCTTGCGATCGCTCCGCCCTGCAAGCGCTGCGCGCTACCGCCCCCGACTCCATCCCCTGCCTCTATCTCCATGAACCCAACGTCACCGGCGGCGCCACCGCCCGCAATCGCGCCATCGAGTTTGCCCATGGCGATATTTGGTTGTTTCTGGATGATGATGTTGAACTCGAGCACGGCTTTGTCGCCGCTCTTCTGGCCGCCTACCGCCAGCGGCCCGACGCCCTCGGCATGGCCGGCTTGATTACGAATTATCCCCCGCCGGCTTGGCGCCGCCGCAGCTGGGATGCCCTGTTCCGCCACGGCCTGTTTCATGATGACCGCCAACGGCTTTATTGGCGGGCGGCGCGCCTGCGATCCGCCCACCCCTTGCCGGTCAGCCGCTTTAGCGGCAGCGCCATGAGCTTTCGCGCAGCCGCCGTTGGCGGGCTGCGCTTTGACGCCCGCCTAACCGGCGTTTCCAACGGCGAGGACGTGGACTTTTGCCTGGCTCTCACCCGCGGCGGCCGGGGCCTTTATATCGCACCCCAGGCCCGGCTGCGCCATCTGCGCCATCCCACTGGCCGCAGTCAGGAGCATTGGATTTGCCAAACTGCGCGGGATGCCTGGTTCTTATTCCTCAGCCACGGCCTTGCGAGCGGACGCATTGCGTCCCGGCGCCAGCGCACGTATCTCGCCTGGTTGGAGTGCGGCCTGACCCTCGGCGCCGCCGTCAGCGCCTTGCGCCATCGCTCGGCTTCCCCGCTGCGCGCCCTCGCGGGCGGCCGGCGGGAGGCGCGGGAAACCATCACCCGCCGCCCAGCCGAGCCGCGCTCCTGTGCATGACGGGCGTGTTCGTTCCCGCCGCTGCGCCGCCGCCTCCAGCGCTATGGGCCGCCTGGCAGCCCACGGCCGCCGTGGCATGCCGGGCTGCCGGCAGCGGCTACGGCACCGCTTGCAGCAGATCCGTCTGAATCTGCTGATTAGCCGCTTTTGCCGCGGTGATGAAGTCGCCGTAGTTGGCTGCCTCCCCGCCCGTGGCAAAACCCCACACATCCTTGCCCGCAGCAATCACATCTTCCTTGCCGTCGTACGCGTTGTCGAGGAACGTCACCAGACCCCAATTCGCCTTCTCGGCGTTGGAGTCGGCCCACGCCCACCATTTCTCCCCGACGAAGTTGTGACTGCCCGCGAGCGCACCGTTGCTGGAGCTGCCCGCGAACTGGAAGAGCTGCTCGGTGATCTGGGCGTACGCCGCGCCGCGCGCTGCTTGGCTGGACAGATCCCCGGTATGCGCATACGCGGACAGATCGGAGTCCGGATTGGCCGTGATCCCCGTCCAGGCCACGAGCGGCTTGTCGCCGGCATGGGCGAGCGTGAAATCGTAATCCGCCTGATCCGCGGCGCTGGCTTGGATGATGTCGCAGTATTTGGCCGCCGCGGCCAGCACCTCCGCGCGCGAGACCCCGCTCCAGCTATTCATCGTCGCCGGGCCAAACACCAGTTGATTCGGGCGGTATTTGCGCACCGCCGAGGTGACAATCGAGAAAAACTCGTCGGCGTACGCGCTCAAAAACCCGTTCAGGTCGCCCTGCATCGCCGCCGTCTCGCCCTGGAGCGTGATGTCATCGCCGACCCAACCATCCCGTCCGTCCTCGTCCAGCAGCCCGGTGCCGCCACCGAAACCGCCGGCATCGCCGAAGCTGGTGTAGTCCGAACCCCAGGCCGCATTGAGCGCCGCAATGGTCGAATACTTCTGCTGCAAATAGCTCGCCAGCGCGTACTTGGTGTACACCTTGGCGTCGCTGTAGGTTTCTCCCAACTGGCTGTTGGAGGTCTGCTGGAAATCGGTGCACAGCACCAGCCAGCCAATGTTTTCCGAGGCTTGCCCTGGCGGGCTGGTCGGCTCGTCCGGACCGGCGCCAAATCCCCAAAGGTCATCCAGGTCGCCCACCGCCGTGCCCACGATCCAGGGAGAATCGGCTTCCGCGGTCGAGGTCTGCGCCGCCAGCATGGCATTGGCGTAGGCGGCGAAGTTGGGATCGAAGACGTCCGGCAGGGTGGCGCCGGCGTATCCCGAATAGTGGCTGTCCATGCCGTTGAGCAGACTCTTCACCGGCTGCGGGGCGTAATCGTTTTGATTGATCAGCGCGTAGTAGGCCGGCCGCACCAGAAGCACCGCGGGAATGGGAGCGGTGGTGTTGCGCGGCCCGCTCTGATCCACGGCCATGACCGCGGCGTTCGAGTATTCCGCCGCCGTGTTGAAGCCCCACGCTTGCAGCCGCCGCGCCGCCTGCACCCCCCAGGTCTGCCAGCTGCCGTACCGCGCCAAAATCTGCGCCGCATCCGGCGAGGCCCCCTGATCCACGTCGAACACTCCCAGCATCCAGAAGGGATGCCCCGCCGGGTCCACCAGGATCCAGCGCGGGCCAACCTTGGTCACGCGGAAGTAGCCCGTTCCGCCGCCCGGCGCATCCGCCGCCGCCGCGCCGCCGTATTCGTCCAGCGTTGCGGTTCCCGCGCCTCCGGAGCCCGACGATCCCGCTGCCGCGATGCTGATGCTGACCGCCGCCGTTGCCGCCGCCCCTTTACTGTCGATAACCTGGGCCGTAATCGTGGCGCTGCCCGCGGATTGCGGCGTGCCACTGACGGCCCCGCTCGCCGCCAGGCTGAGCCCGCTGGGCAGCTGCCCCTGCGTGATGGCCCAACTGTAGGGCGCCGTCCCGCCCGTCGCCGCCAACGTCGCCGCATAGGCTTGGCCCGTCGTTCCCGCCGGCAGCGTCGTTGTGGCAACGCTCAGCGGCGTTGCGGGCGGGTCGCCCGCGGCGGCCTTCCCCACCGGGCCGGCGCCGCCGCAGCCCGCAAAGCACAGCGGCAACGCCGCCAGCACGATCCATATCCAGACAGAGCGATCCCGACGCGACAAGTCCACCTCCTGTCAGGTTTCCGCCCGCGCCGCTCACGCGAACCGCCGCCGCCCGTATCGGCCGACTCATGCCGGAGATGGGCTGGCGTTTAGTTATTGGCAAGCCTACGTTGCGCGCGGGACGTGCGTATCGCGGCAAACGCCCTAGGGGTCACTCTCAATTCGCCTCATCGCGTTCAGGCCTCTTCCCTGTCCTGGCGGCGGGCGCGCGCCTGGCCGCCCGCCGGACCGCGCAGGCGGCTCAGCCGCCCGATCCTTCACGGTCCCGCCGTTAGCGGCGCCTGCGGTTGGGCTTCGACGGGTTCCACAGCATGCAGCGGCGCATGCCGGGGTGGGACCGGGTCCCCAGCAGGCAGCGGCGGCTGGCGTTGGACGGCCGGCAATGGGCGCCCGCCGGCGCTCAGGGTGTCGCCAAGTTGCGGCCACCGGGCGCTACCCAGCGCCGCCCCCAGTGCGCGGGTTTGTGAGCACATCAAACCCCACTCCGCCACGCCGAATCCCATCGCGCGTGGAGGCGCCGGGATTCGGGACCCAGGAGCGATCCCCTTGGCTTGCCCCTGCGGCCGCAGCTTTGCTGTCCTTTCGGGCGCTATGGTTGCTGCTCGCCGTCGGCGCGCTGCTCGGCGCCGGTTTCTGTCTGCGCCAATCTCTGCCCCGCCTGCGGCAGGCCGCCGATATCACCACGCCAGACTCGGTAATGGTGCAAACGGCGATTTGGGCGCGGCAATCCGGCGCTATCTACCATTCGGCGAGCCGGCCCCCCTTTACCCCCGCCGTCTATGGCCCCCTCTACTACCTGATCCTCATCGGCCTGTCCTACGGGACTGGCGTCGGCTTCGCGGCGCTGGCTTTCGCCGGCCGCCTGTTTACCCTGGGCTGCTTCCTGGCCGTGGCGGCGGTGCTTTGGCTTTGGGCCCGCCGTCTGGGGCTGCCACGGTGGCTGGCGCTGCTGGCGCCCCTGTTCCTGCTCAGCCAGATCGCCTTCCTGCGCTGGGACATTACCACCCGGCCGGACTTAGCCGCATTGCTCGCCTCCGCCGCCGCCGTCTATGTCGCCACGGCGCTAGGCCATCCGGCGCCGCGGGGCTTGGGGCCAGCGTTGCTGGCGGGGCTGCTGGCCGGCGCGGCGGTCATGCTGAAGCAATCCGCGCTGGCGGCGCCCGGGGCGATTGCGCTCTGGCTCGCCCTGCGCCGCCTGTGGCCCGCGCTCGCCGTCTTTATAGGCGCCGCGGTGGCCTTCGGCGTGGCGCTGCTGGGCGGCCTCGCGCTGCAGGGCGAGCGCCTCGCCGATTTGGGTTTGCTGCAGCACCCTTACCCAGGTTGGGCCACCGGCCTGGGCGTACTCCTCCGCCAGTTCACCTATTACGTGCCCGACGCGCTGCTGCTGGCCTTGGCGTTGTTGGGGGCCGCCGCGGCGGTGCGGGCGGCCCGCCGCAGCCACGGCCCGTTGCCCGCCGGCTGGGGGCTGCTGGTCCTGTATTTTGTTTTCGCCTGGGCCTGGGGCCTGTTGGCACTCTGCCTGAACAGCGGCGGGGGCGGCAACTATTTGGTCGCCGCCTGGGCCGCCACGGCCCTACTCGCCGCCGCCGGCCTGGCCGCCCTGCGCCCGGTCTGGACCGCCAGCCCCGCCGCCGCGCGCAGCCTCATCCTGCTGTGGGTCGCGGCCACCTCTGCTGCCGGCCTGGTCACCTGGCACCACCGCGCCGTGCGGAAGCTCGCCGATCAAGCCCCCTTGGCCGCCCTGCTCCGCCACGATCGCGTGTTAACCGATGTCCCCTACCTGGGCGTCCACAGCCGGCACCCCGAGTACTTGGATCCCTACCTACTCCGCACGCTGGAACTGTCGCATCGCTGGAGCTCGCGCCGTCTGGCGCGGCAGATCACCGCTCGTCGCTTCGACTTGGTGCTGCTGGACATCGGCGGCGGCCGTGCCAACACGCTCTACCGCGGCCTCACCCGCTTCGATCGCCGCACCCTGGCCGCGCTGCGCCGCGCCTACGCGCCCTACTGCCTCCGCGATACGGTGGCCGTGCTGCTCCCTGCTCCGCCACGGCCCACGCCCGCGCTCGCCGGCGCCCTCCGTGCCGCCGGCTGCCGCCCGGTGCAGTCCGTGGTCCGCTTCTTTCCACCCCAGCCGTAGAATCAAGAACGGGCATGCAACTGACCGTCAACGGCCAGCGGCGGGAAGCCGCCGCCGATCTCAATCTGCTGGATCTGCTGCGCGAACTCGGCTTACCGGCCGAGCGCCTGGCCATCGAGCGCAATCACCAGTTGGTGCCCAAGCGAGAATGGCCGACCACGCAGCTGGCCGCCGGCGACCAGATCGAGATCGTGCACTTCGTGGGCGGCGGCTAAGCCGTCAAGCCGCTAGGATGCACCTTCGGCGCGCAGCACCGCGGTAACCCGCGGCCCGCCTGGCCGATGCCCGCTGATGCGGTGTATGCTGGCTCGGGGTTTGGGAATCCATTCGGCCGTGCGACCGATGGAGGAGTTCGTAATCCACCTCGGTTTCAACCTGAAGGCGAAGCTCCGCATCCTTCGGTTCACATCGCCCGTTTTCTTCCTCCTCGCGTGTCCCGGCCTTTGGGCCCAGGCCCAGGCGCCGTTCTGCGGGCCGCCGCCGGCGATCAAGGCTGCGTTGGGGCGCATCAACTCCGGGGCGCCAGCGCCGGGCCGTTGCCGCTCTACTGGTAGACCTATTTCCAACCCGATGACTTTCTGTCGCGGGAAGAGATTGAGCCCGCGCGCGAGGTGGAACTGGCGCGGAAGGCCCTGGACGCCATCGGCACGCACTGGGAAAGGGTGCCTTCGCAGGATCTAGAATGTACAAAGGCCGGCGCGCGATAAGGCTGAAGGGAGAGATTTTCCCATGCCCTTTGTGGATATCGATGGTCTTAAAATCATCGAGCGGCTCCCCGGGTGGAAGGGGCGTTACTTTCACTCAGCCACTATGACGTTCGCCCATTACGAGTTCGCCGCAGGTTCGTCGATTCACGAACATTTTCATCCTGAAGAGGAGGTCTATGAGGTCATTGAGGGTGAGCTGGAAGTGACCATCGATGGAAATTCTCATATTGCCAAGCCAGGCGTGGTTGCCATTGTTCCGGCCAACAGTCGCCACTCGGTGAGAGCACTGAGTGGGGGACACCTGATTGTTGTTGACCATCCTGCCCGCCCGGACTTCGGGTAGGGCAGCCGCGCGCCCGGGCAAACTTCCAACATGTGCAGACGGTTTGTCGGCATATCGGACTCTGATCTCGGCCTTGGGTTCACGAAAGTTTCGCCCTTTGGCGCGGCCCGATCCCAGGAAGCGCGGCCAGCCCAGCAACCACCGTGCCGCGCTCTTCGAGGAGGATTATTACGTCACCGCAACCTTACCTGTGGTTGCTGCCGCTGCTCCCTGACCGGCCCCCGGTTTATGAACCAGCCGATATGAGAGTGGGTTGTGATTGATGCTCAACCTCCCGCCTGCGGAGCGAAGCGGCGCCGGCGGGAGGTTGAGCGGCGGAAAAATCGGCGGGGGCGGCTGTGGGTGAACCTGGGCGGGACCGAACAAGGCTGGAACGGGTGGTACGGCCGCCGACGACCAGACCGAGATCGTGCATTTCGTGGGCGGGGGCTAAGCCGTCCGCCTTCAGCCGTTTGACTTCCCCTAGGTCCGCCCCCAATAATCAGGGTTCGCGGTTCGCTGCTTCGCGCTATGTCCACCGCCGCCTCCGCCCCCACCCCCGTGCCCGCCAGAGGCACCTTCGCCCGCCACAGCTATTTCTGGCGCCGTGTTCATTCCCTGACCGGCATCATCCCGATTGGCGCGTTCATCGTTGAGCACTTCGCCTCCAACGCCGCGGTGCTCAGCCACAACCCGGCGCAGAGCTACGGCAATCAAGTCATCTTCCTCAACTCCCTGCCGTTCGTCCTTGGGCTGGAGATCGTCCTCATCTGGGCGCCGCTGGCCTTCCACGGCCTCTACGGCCTGTGGATCGCTCGCCAGGCCGATCCCAACAATAGACGTTACGGCTGGGCCGCCAACTGGGGCTACCTGTTCCAGCGCATCAGCGGTGTTATCGTCCTGGTCTTCATCATCTGGCACACCTGGACGGCCCGCTTTGCCGGCATTTACGTGCCCAACCACCCCTACCTCGCCTACGCCAAAATGGCGGCGGAGATGGCCAATCCCTGGATTCTGGCCTGGTTCATCGTCGGCATCACCCTGGTCAGCTACCACTTCGCCTACGGCTTGTACATTTTCGCCGCCAAGTGGGGCATCACCGTCACCCGCGTCGCCCGCGCGAACTGGGGCTGGATCTGCCTCATCATTGGTCTGGGCCTCACCTACGCTGGCATCGCCAGCGCGCTGGCCTTCCGCGGTCTCTACATCTATCCCATACGCTAAGCCTCCACGCCTCGTCCATGCCCAAGTCCCCCCATCTCTTGATCGTCGGCGGCGGCCTGGCGGGCCTGTCCGCCGCCCTGCACGCCGCCGAGCATGGCGCTCATATCTCGTTGTTTTCAGTGGTCCCGGTGAAGCGCTCCCATTCGGTCTGCGCCCAGGGCGGCATTAACGCCGCCAAAAACCTAAAGGGCGAAGGCGACTCGCCCTGGATCCACTTCGACGACACCGTCTACGGCGGCGACTTCCTCGCCAACCAGCCCCTGGTCAAGCGCATGTGCGACGCGGCCCCCGGGATCATTGACTTGCTGGACCGCATGGGCGTGCCCTTCAACCGCACCGCCGAGGGGCTGCTGGACTTCCGCCGTTTCGGCGGCACCCTGCACCATCGCACCGCCTTCGCTGGCGCCACCACCGGGCAGCAGTTGCTCTACGCTCTGGATGAGCAAGTCCGCCGCCATGAGGCCGCGGGCCAGGTGGAGAAGTTCGAGCACTGGGAGTTCCTCTCCGCCGTGCTCGACGCCAACGGCGTGTGCCGCGGCATCTGCGCCATGAACCTCCGCTCGATGGAGGTGCGCGCGTTTCCCGCCGACGTGGTCATCATCGCCACCGGCGGCATCGGCGCCATCTTCGGCAAATCCACCAACTCCATCGCCTGCACCGGCAGCGCCCAGTCCGCCCTCTACCAGCAGGGCGCCGACTACGCCAATGGCGAGTTCATCCAAGTGCACCCCACCGCCATTCCCGGCGAGGATAAGTTGCGGCTGATGTCGGAGTCGGCGCGGGGCGAGGGCGGCCGCGTCTGGGTGCCCAAGGACGGCAAGCCTTGGTACTTCCTCGAGGAGTGGTATCCCAAATACGGCAACTTGGTGCCCCGCGACGTCGCCACCCGCGCCATCCATAAAGTCGTCTTTGAGCTGGGCCTGGGCATTGACGGCCAGCCGGCGGTCTACCTCGACGTGACGCATCTCCCCGCCCACGAACTGGACGTCAAACTCGGCGGCATTCTGGAGATCTATGAGAAATTCGTGGGCGACGATCCGCGCAAAGTGCCGATGAAGGTGTTTCCGGCGATGCATTACACCATGGGCGGCCTGTGGGTGGACAACGAGCGCCAGGCCACCAACATCCCCGGCCTATTCGCCTGCGGGGAGTGCGAATATCAATATCACGGCGCCAACCGGCTCGGCGCCAACAGCCTGGTCGCCTGCATCTTCGGCGGGTCCATCGCCGGCCCCGCCGCCGTGGAGTACGCCCATGGCGTCAACGGCGAGGCATCCTCGCACGCCTTCGATCAGGAAAAACTCCGCCAAGAAGAAATCAACCAGCGGCTGTTCGCCGCCGACGGCGCCGAAAACCCCTTCGTCATCTGGAAGGAACTCGGCGCCACCATGACCGAGCACTGCACCGTCGTTCGCGACAACGCCAACCTGCGCCGCGCCGACGCCAAGCTGCAGGAGTTGTTGGAGCGTTACCGGAAGCTCGGGCTCCGGGACAAGACCCGCTGGGCGAATCCAGCCTTCTTCTTCACTCGCCAGCTTTACAACATGCTCCAGTTGGCACGCGTCATCTGCCTGGGCGCCCTGGCCCGGGATGAGAGCCGCGGCGCCCATTACAAACCCGCCTTCCCCGAGCGCGACGACGCCAACTGGCTCAAAACCACCTTGGCCAGCTTTGCCCCCGACGCCGACGAACCGCGCCTCCGCTATCAGCCGGTGGACATCTCGCTGCTGTCCCCGCGCGCGCGCAAATACTAGCGCTCACTTCTCGCAATCATGGCTGCCCCATCCGTACCCGCGAAAACCGTCCGCTTCCGCATTAAGCGCCAAGCCGGCCCCCAGGCCGCGCCCGTCTGGGAGGAATTCGAGCTGGCGTACCGGCCGCAGATGAACATCATCGTCGCCCTGCGCGACATCGCCGAAAAGCCGGTCACCCGCGACGGCCGTGCCACGACCACCGTTGCCTACGACGCCAACTGCCTGGAGGAGGTGTGTGGCGCCTGCGCCATGATCATCAACGGCCGCGCCCGCCAAGCCTGCACCGCGCTCATTGACAAGCTCAAACAGCCCATCAGCCTGGAGCCGCTCAGCCGCTTCCCCATCATCCGCGATCTGGCCGTGGACCGTTCCAAGCTGTTCCGTGATCTCATCCGGGTCAAGGCCTGGGTCCCCATTGACGGCACCTACGCCCTCGGCCCCGGCCCGCGCCAGTCCCCGGCGAAGCAGCAAATCGCCTACAGGCTGTCCACTTGCATCTCTTGCGGCAACTGCCTCGAGGTCTGCCCGCAATACAACTCGAAGACGAACTTCGTCGGCGCCGCCGTCATCAGCCAGGTCCGCCTGTTCAATCTCCATCCCACCGGCGAAATGGATCGAGCGGCTCGCCTCGACGCCCTCGCCGGCCCGGGCGGCATTCAAGAGTGCGGATACGCGCAGAACTGCGTCCGGGCTTGCCCCAAGGGCATCAACCTCACCGAGTCCATCGCCGCCGAAAACCGCGAGATGATCGGCCATCTCGCCAGCAAATCCTCCGGCGGCTAGCGTCGGCGGAATGGGCTGGAGTTGGCGGGACGGGCCAGGCGGCTACAAGGCGAAAGCTTCGTCGTTTCGCTGCGCTACCGGCTCTCTGCACCCGCCACCGTCACTGCCAGCCAATCGTAGAGCGCAAAGACCACGATCAGCGCCGCCGCCGGCGCGAAGACCCAAGCGTAGGACTCCAGCACGTAGAGCTTCTGCAATCCGGCCAGCATGGTGCCCCAACTGGCCGTGGGTGGCGCGGCGCCCAGGCCGAGAAACGCCAGCGCCACCTCCGCCAAAATAAACTGCGGGGCCAGCAACGCCGCCTGGGTCAGGGCCACGGAATAGGTCTCCGGCCAGATGTGGCGGCGCAGCAAATACCAGCGCCCGGCGCCGAAGCCTCGGGCGGCGCGGACATAATCCCGCTCGCGGGCGCTGAGCGCCACGCCGCGGATCAGCCGCGCCGGCCGCCCCCAGCCGGTCAGCCCCAGAATGGCGATGAGCAACAAAAATGCCGCTCCGGCGCCCAGCGACAGGGGCAAAAAGGCCCGTACCGCAAACAGCAGATAGATCCACGGCAGGGCCAAAAACACCTCCGCGCCCCGCATGACCGCCGCGTCCGTCCATCCTCCCATCAAGCCGGCCGCGCCCCCCAGCCCCAACCCCAGCCCCAGCGCCAAGCCCGCGCCCAGCAGCCCGGCCAACAGCGACAGCCGCCCGCCATAGAGCAGCCGCGACAGTTCATCCCGCCCCAGCCCGTCGGTGCCGAGCAAAAATGCCTCGCCGCCGCGCACGCCAAACAAATGGCCGTGGGTGAAGAACCGCAGGGCCAGCGGATGGGCCCGATCCGGCGCGTATTGCGGCGGCCCATACTGCGCGAGGATGGGCCGCCAGGGATAGACCACCAGGCGGCCCCGGCGGAAGTGCAGCCGCATCGGCGGCGCAAAGGGAAAGGCGCGGAACTGGCGAGCCGGCGCATAGGGGGCGAAGAACCCGGCCCCCAAGACCACCGCATGCACCGCGATCAGCAGCCCCAGCGGCCAAGCCCAGGGTCTACCTCCCCTCTTCGTCGCTCCCCCTCCCACCACGGGCCGAGGCGCCGCCGCCCAGCTCTGGACGGCGCTGGCGGTGGTTGCCCCTCCGCTTGGCTGCGCTGGCGGGCTGGCGCCTGCGCCTGGGCTCCCCGTCCCAGCATGCGGCGCGGCAGGCTGGGACGCCCCGGCTCCACGCCGGGCCCTACCGCCCAGCGGGAGCCGCCGGCGTTCCGTTCGCCCCCGCATTGCCGCCAGCATGCCGTGGAGCGTGGGCCGAGGGCGGCGAGAGGCGGCAAGCGCCGGTTCTCGGTTCACTGTTCCCTCGCCGCTATCCTCGGGTCACTGATGGCGAGCCCGATGTCCGCCAGCACGTTACCGGCGATCAGCAAAGCCGCCGACAACAGCACCGTCGCCACCACCACGTACGGGTCGCGGTCCAGAATCGCCCGCCACAACAGCGGCCCCAGGCCCGGCCAACCGAGGATCACCTCAACCACCAGCG
>JBOGKW010000063.1:0-17661 GCA_050746205.1 Terriglobales bacterium
GTGGCCAGCACCACCTTGCCGCGCCGCGCTGACTCGGCCTTCTCCATGAACGGCTCGAGATAGCCGACCGCTGCCTTCATCGCCTCCGCCGACTGCAGCACTTCGGCCACGATCAGCTCATTGTTGTTGAACAGCCGCCCCACCTCGGCCATGCCGTTCATCAAAGGACCGTTGATGATCTCCAGCGGCGCGGCGCCTTCGGCGCGCTTGCGGTCTAGATCCGCCGTCAGCCCCTCCTTGCTGCCCTCCACGATGTACCGCGCCAGCCGCTCATCCAGCGGCAGTTCCACCCCGCTGGCCGCCCGCTTCCGCGCCCCCCCGTTGCCCCGGAAGTGCGCGGTGATCGCCGCGATGTGGAACTGATTGACGGCGATCTTCTGCTCCCGCGTCTGCCGCCGCCAATCCTCCGGCGCGGCCGCCAGCAGCGCCGCGGCGGGATGCTCGGCCGGAACCTCCCGCGGCGGATAGTTGAACAGCAAATCTTCCGCCAACCGCCGTTCGCTCTCCGGCAGGGAGGCGAAACGCTCGATCTTCTCGCTGTTGACAATGGCCGCATCCAAGCCCGCCTTGGTGCAGTGATACAGGAAGACCGAGTTCACCACCTCGCGGGCCGCGGGGGGCAGCCCGAAGGAGATGTTGGAGATGCCGAGCACGGTCTTGGCGGCGGGCAAGCCCGCCTTGATCAGGCGCACGCCCTCGATCGTCTCCACCGCGCCGCCGATGTAGTTCTCATCCCCGGTGGCGCAGGGAAAAACCAAGGGGTCAATCAGCACGTTCTCCAGGCCGACGCCGTATTTCTCCTCCAGCAGTCGCGCCGAACGCTCCGCCACTGCCAGCTTGCGCTCCCGGGTGAAGGCCTGCGCCTGCACCGGATCTTCGTCAATGCACCCCACCACCAGCGCCGCGCCGTAGCGCCGCGCCAGCGGCGCCACCCGGGCGAACTTCTCTTCGCCGTCCTCCAAGTTGATGGAGTTGATCAGGCTCTTGCCTTGGCAGTAGGTCAGCGCCAACTCCACCGCGCCCGGATCGGTGGTGTCAATCATGATCGGCGCCTTAATTTTGCGGATCAGCTTTTCATAGAATGCGGGCACGTCGGCCAGTTCGTCGCGGTCGGTGCTTTGCAGGCAAACGTCGGAGATCTGCGCGCCGTTGCGGATCTGCCGGCGGGCGATCTCGCTTGCCTCCTCCCACTGCTCGGCGGCGATCAGGTTCTTGAACGCCCGCGAGCCGATGACGTTGGTGCGCTCGCCCACCAGCAGCGGGCGGTTGGAATCGTCCGCCTCGACTGCCTCAATGCCGGAATAAAACGCCCGCCGCGTGGGCAGGGGCGGCCGCCGCGGCGCGTGCCGGGCGGCCATCGCCGCCAGCGCCTGAATATGGTCCGGGGTGGTGCCGCAGCAGCCGCCAATGATATTCACCCAACCGCGCGCGGCGAAGCGCTCCAATTGGGCGGCAAAGCTCTCCGGCGTCTCCAAATACTGGCCCTCCTCGTTGGGCAGACCGGCGTTCGGGTAGCAGGAGATGGCGCGATGCGACAGTTCCGCCAGCGTGCGCAGATGGTCGGTCATGAACTCCGGGCCGGTGGCGCAGTTCAGGCCGATCGAAAGCAGGTCGGCGTGCGCCAGGCTGACCCACAGCGCCTCGGCGTTCTGGCCGGCCAGCATCGCGCCCATCGCCTCAATCGTGCCGCTGACCATGACCGCCACGCCCCGCCCGGCTGGTAGCCCCAACTCTTGGTTCAGCCGCTCGATGGCCAGCAGCGCGGCCTTGATGTTGCGCGTGTCCTGGCAAGTCTCGACCAGCAGCAGATCCGCCCCGCCCGCGATCAGCCCCCGCGCCTGCGCGTAAAACGCGTCGCGGAGTTGGGCAAACGTCACGCCGCCGGTGACGGAGATTGCCTTGGTAGTCGGACCCATCGAGCCGGCGACAAAGCGCGGGCGCCCCGGGCGGAGGTAGGCGTCGGCCGCCGCCCGCGCCAGCGCCGCCGCCCGCTCATTCAGCTCCGCCGTCTGCTCCGCCAGCCCGTACTCGGCCAGTACCAGCGGCGTGCCGCCGAAGCTGTCGGTTTCGATGATGTCGGCGCCGGCCTCAAGATAGGCGCAATGGACGTCGCGGACCACGTCCGGCCGCGTCGCCACCAGATATTCGTTGCAGCCCTCGTAGGCGGCCCCGCCAAAGTCCGTGTCCGTGAGTTGGCGCTGCTGGAGCAGGGTGCCCATCGCCCCGTCCAGCACCAAAATTCGCTCCGCCAGGGCGGCCTCCAGCGCGGCGCGCGCCTGGAGCAGCCGCGCCGCGATGGCCGCCGCCTGTTCGTTGGAAAAACTCATCCAGCATTGATTTTAACCGCCGGGCCCTGGGTGCTTGTGGAAAACGCCGCGGGAGGGGCACCGGCGGAGTTGGCGCCGGCCGGCCCCGGCCGCCGCGCACGGCCCGGGCCAGTCCCTCGGGCGCGGCGCCGGGCCGGCGCTAGTGGCCGAAGATCTTGCGGTGAATGTCCTGCCAGAACTCGGCTTCCAGGTTGAAGATCGCCGTGCCGCCCAGGTCCCAGGCGATGCGGCTGGAGGTCAACCCCACGCCGCGGTCGCTCTTCGGGTAGTACAGGTTGGAGGCGACGGCGGCGATGATCGTGCCTGCGGTCGCGGCCGAGGCAAACGTCCAGCCGCCATGGTCGCTCTTGGCGATGAAAACCCGGGTCAACGAGTACCAAATCCGGGAGGGAATGGAATACCCGTCGCCCAAGGGAAAGTATCGCGGATCCTGGTGCCACCAAACCGGAAACAGATAATCGCCCAGAAAGCTGGAGTCGTCGGCATCCGCCAACGCCGAGGCATAGCATTTGCCAAAGCCGCCCCAGCCATGCCCGTAGCCGCAAAAGCCCGTGCGGTCGTGCTCGAACAGCGTCTCCGCCGCGCTCATGGCGAGGCCGTCGTAGTCGTAGACACCTTGCCACATCTCTACGAGCTTCTCGTGCGGCGTCAGCGGCGGGACGTTTTTGATGTACTCGACGTTATAGGCAGGAATGATGAAGAAGATGTGCTTGGCCTGGCCGTGCTGCGCGGCGGTTTTGCCCGCCTGCCCCGGCGGTGCCCCGGCTTGCCCCACCGCCGCCGCCAGCGCCGGGCGGCGCCACCACCAGGTCCGGACGACCGCTCCGCCCGGTGCCAGCCAGGGCGGCCGAGCGGCGGTTTCGAACAGGGCCGGCGACCAGCGCAGCCCACCATAGCGGCTCACGCCGCTGTGCGCCCACGCGGGCGTCGCCAGTGCCGCCAATAGCACCCCGGCCAGCACGACGGCATACGTTTGTGTCCTTTGCACCGGCCGGTCACCAACGCTCCATCTTCTCCCTTCGAATGCGCCGTCGCAAGCGCGAGAGGCCTAGCGCCCGCGGCACGGCGGCGAGCTGCCGTCCAACGGGGGAGAGGCGGCCCGTGCCCCCCGCGGTGCCGGGCCGTTTCCATTCCGGGCGCCGCCTGCCCAACAGATCACAATGGTGATATGTTGGGGCGGAGGTTTCCCATCATGGCTACTTCTGTGACTTCCAGCGCCGGCCCCGACCCCGGCGCGATGATGAATTTTGCCCACCGCGTGGTGGGCGATCTGGCGGCGGCGATCGCCGGCCCATTGCTCTATATCGGTGATCGCTTTGGACTCTTCCGCCTCCTAGCGGATCAGGGCCCCATGGCGGTGCAAACATTGGCCGAGAAAACCGGCTTGAATGAGCGCTATCTCCGCGAGTGGAGTTCGGCCATGGTCGCGGCCGATTATCTGCGCTACGACCCCCAGCAGCGTACCCTGGCCCTGCCCGCGGAACACGCAGCGGTGCTGGCGAACGAGGACAGCCCGCTATTCGTCGGCGGCATGAGCCAGATGCTTCCGGACCATTACCGCCTGCTGCCGCAAATCATGCATGCGTTCCAACACGGCGGCGGCGTGCCCTACGACCAGTATTCGTCCGACGTCTTCGAAGGCACCGAGCGCCTGTTCGGCCCCGGGTACCGCAACTTCCTGGCGCGGCAATGGCTGCCGGCCATGCCCGGCGTGGCGGAGCGCCTGGCCGCCGGAGGCCTAGCCGGCGATGTCGGCTGCGGTCGCGGCCGGGCCCTGCTGGCGCTGGCCGAGGCGTTTCCAGCGGCGCGACTGGTCGGCTGGGATAACTATGCACCCAACATCGCCTACGCCAACGAGCGGGCGCGGCAGGCCGGGTGCGGCGACCGGCTGCGGTTTGAAGTGCTCGCGTCCAGCGACCTGCCGCAGGATCGGCAGTTCGACCTGATCATGACCTGTGATTGCCTGCACGACATGGTCTCGCCGGAGGCCTGCGCCCAGTCTATCCACGGCGCTCTGAAGGAAGACGGCGTCTGGTTCTGCATTGAACCCAAAATGGCCGACCGGCTGGAGGACAATATCAGCCCGATCGGCAAATTGTTCTACTCCGTCAGCACGCTCCAGTGCATGACCTGCTCCTTGGCCCACGGCGGCAGCGGCTACGGCACGGGCATGGGCGCCGCCAACGTGGAGCGCGTGGCGCGATTAGCGGGGTTTAGCGAGTTCCGCAAGCTGCCCATCGACCACCCGCTCAACCAGTTTTTCGCGATCCACGCCTAGGCGCGATACCGCTCGGGCCGGCGGCAAATGCCGGCCCAAGCCCGGACGAACCGTCCGACCTCGGAGCCGGCCGCGACACCCGCGCGGAGACGGGGTGATAGGCGCGTGGCTGTGTGTGGTGCGAGAGGGGGGATTTGAACCCCCACGCCCTTGCGGGCACTGGATCCTAAGTCCAGGGCGTCTGCCAGTTCCGCCACTCTCGCAAATCCGTCTAAAGCATTACTGTACAACGGCTTGGCCGCGCTTTGCCGGAACCGCCGCCGCGGCCTCGAAACCGCCGGTGGCCGTTCTGGTGGCCGTTTGCACGCCGGATTGCCCCAGCCGTCCAGCAGCCGTACCACGTCCAGTTTATGCTCGGGCCCCAGGTCGGCGTAGCGGCAGGTCACCTGGATGGACTTGTGCCCCAGGAACTCCTGCACGTCCCGGAGCGGGGCGCCGGCCATCACCAGCCGGCTAGCGAAGCGGTGCCGCTTGCGGTGCCAGGTGTTTCGCCGGCCCGCCCGGTCGGCGTGCGCTGCGGCTGACAGCCCCACCGTGGCCCCGCGGGCGCGGGCGGGACGGCGCCTTGGCGGGCCAGCGGCGCACGCGATTCGGGGTCCTTAGCGATGCACCACCGGCAGGCGGGGGTCGGCGGGCGGCCATTGCCGCAGGTGGGCGTACCGGGGATCGTCGCTGGCGGCCATGGAGCGGGCCGAGCCCGCGAGCACGTTCAGATAGTAGGAGTCGTAGCCAAACGCCGTGACCACCGGATGGTAGCCGTCGCGGATCAGAATCAGATCGCCATCGCCGGCCCGCAGGGTTTGATCATGGCCCTGGTAATCGTAAAGGCGCTGCAGTGCGTATCCGTCCGGATGGCTGAGGCGATAGTAGTAGACCTCATCCAGATCCACCTCGCTCGGCGGGCTGTGCACGTCGTGCTTGTGCGGAGGATAGCTGGACCAGTTCCCGCTAGGCGCATACACCTCACAAACCATCAGGCGGTCGGCGGGAAACGACGGGGGTAGAAGATCCAAAATTTGGCGGGTGGCATTACCGCCGCCCCGGATTTCGCAGCCGACATCCTCGGGTCGGATCAGCCGCGGGGCCAAGCCGGAGGCGCTCGAGGGCGCCTGCGCCAGCGCGAACTCGCCGCTGGTCAATGCGGTGATCTCGAACGCCGTGCCGGGCGGAAGATATGCGGCGTGGGGATAGCCGGCGAAGACATGGGCGCGGCCCCCCAGTTCCCGCGGGCCGGCGCCGAAATCCAGCGTGAAGCGGCCGCCGAGAATCACAAACACCGCCTCTTGATCCCGCGTTTGGTCCTGCCAGCTTTGCCCGGCGACCAGGCGGCGGACTTCGAAATCCAGCGTCTGCCAGCCCGCTTGCTCGCGGCGCACCGCCACCAGCACGCCGGACTTGTCCGCCGGCAGCGGGGTCGAGGGGATCAATACGGCGGCGGCCATCGCGTTCCTAAGGTTTCGCCGCCCCCGAAACCGCCCTTGGGGCGGCGGCGGGGGGCTCTGGTCCCGCGGCATCTAGATACGGGCGCTCCTCGGCGCGTTTGGCGGCATAGGCGGGATAGACCGCCTGCGCGCTAACCGTTTCCGCCACCTCCGCGATGGGCACATCCCACCAGCTTTCGTAGCCACCCACCCGAACCTCCAGCGCCGTCTCCACTACGATCACCATCGGGCCGCTCGCGCCGCGCGCCGTGGCCAGTGCCTGCTCGAGTTCCTCGTACGTGCCGGCACGCACCGCCCGCACGCCCAGGCTGGCGGCGTTGGCGGCGAAGTCCACCGCCACCGGCGGTCCCTCCAGCCGACCGTTTTGCCGTTGGCGATAAAGCGTGGCGAAGCCATCCGCGCCGATGGCTTGGCTGAGGCCGTGGATGCTGGCGTGGCCCTGGTTGTCCAGCAACACCACGATGATCTTGATGCCCTCCTGCACCGCCGTGGCCAGCTCCTGCGCCATCATCAGATAGGACCCGTCGCCGACCAGCACATACACCTCGCGCTCCGGCGCGGCCATCTTGACGCCGATGCCGCCGGCGATCTCATAGCCCATGCAGGAATAGCCGTACTCCAGGTGGTAGCCGCCGGCATCGCGCGTGCGCCAGAGTTTGTGCAGGTCGCCGGGCAAACTGCCGGCGGCGCACACGACAACGTCCCGCGCCTGGGCGCTGGCGTTGACCGCGCCAATGACCTCGCCCTGGCTGAGCGGCGGGCCATGGCGCAGGGCATAGATGCGGCTCACCTCCCGATCCCACTCCTTTTGCCACTGCGCCGCGCGGGCGCGATATTCCATCGTCACTTGCCAGCCTGCCAACGCGGCGCCCAACTCCTCCAGCGCCACCCGGGCGTCGGCAACCACCGGTACGGCGGCGTGCTTGTAGGCGTCGAACTCCGCCACATTGATATTGACGAAGCCGACGGCCGGGTTTTGAAACGCCGTCTTGGATTGGGTGGTGAAGTCGGTATAGCGGGTGCCGATGCCGATGACCAGATCCGCCTCCCGCGCCAAAATGTTCGCCCCCGGAGTGCCGGTGACGCCCATCGCGCCTAGCGCCCCGGGATGATCAAAGGGCAGCGCCCCCTTGCCGGCTTGCGTTTCCGCCACCGGAATGCCCGTGCGGCGGCTGAACTCGGCCAGGGCGGCGCCGGCGTCGGAATAACGCACCCCGCCGCCGGCGACGATCAGCGGCTGGCGCGCGCTGCGGATGGCGGCGGCGGCGCGGCGCAGCGCCTCGGCATCGCCCCGCGGCCTCGGCACGGTCCAGACACGCCGGGCAAACAGCTCGGCGGGATAATCGTAGGCCTCCGCCTGCACATCCTGCGGCAACGCCAGCGTGACCGCGCCGGTCTCGGCCGGCGACGTCAGCACCCGCATCGCCTCCGGCAGGGCCGTGATCAGCTGCTCCGCCCGCTGGATGCGGTCCCAGTAGCGTGACACGGGGCGAAAACAATCGTTGACCGAGACCTCCTGCGTCGACGGCAGCTCCAGCTGTTGCAGCACCGGCGCCACCCGGCGGCTGGCGAACAGGTCGCCGGGCAGCAGCAGAACCGGCAGGCGGTTGATGGTCGCCAGGGCGGCGCCGGTCAGCATGTTCGTCGCCCCCGGTCCGATCGAGCTGGTGCAGGCGAAGCAACGCAACCGCTGGCTCTGCTTGGCGAACGCCACCGCCGTGTGCACCATCGCCTGCTCGTTGCGCGCCAGGTAATAGGGAAACTCCGGGGTTTGATGCAGCGCCTGGCCCAGGCCGGCCACGTTGCCGTGGCCGAAGATGCCGAAGCAGCCCGCGAAGAATGGCTGCTCCCGCCCGTCCCGCGCCGCCCATTGCCGGCGGAGAAACGCCACCAGCGCCTGCGCGGCCGTCAGCCGTTTGGTGCTCATGAGCAACTCGGATGGCCGCCGCCGCCCCCGCAGTTGGCGGAAGCGGCGGCGGGTTGGCGGTTAGAAGTAAAACTTCGCGGCCAACTGGATAATCCGCGGCGGCGTGGTCAGCGAGCTGATTTGGCCAAAGCTGCCGCTGGCAATGTTCCCGTTGGGGCTGCCGAAGTTGGCGTGGTTGAAGAAGTTGAAGAACTCGCCGCGCACTTGCAGGCGGCGCGTCTCCCCCAGCCGAAAGTTCTTGAACAGGCTCAGGTCGGTGTTCTCGATGCCCGGCCCGTGGAACATCCGCGGCGCGCAGGTGCCGAACTGCCCCAGTCCCGGCTGGCTGAAGGCGGCGGGATTGAGGAAAGTCCCGCTGCCGCCGATCCAAAGCTGGCTGGGGTCGGTCGTCGTGCCGGTGAAAAAGTCGCCGGCGCAGTCCGGCCGATTACCCCCTTCGCCGTCGGTGAACGTCAGGTCGTTGCCCCCGCCCACGCTGAACGGAATGCCCGATTGCAGCGAGACGATGGCGTTCAGCTGCCAACCGCCCAGCACCGCCTGCCCGGCGCCGCCGGCGTTGCGCAGGAAGGCGCGCCCGTTGCCCACCGGCAGGTCATAAATGACGTCGCCGACGACGCGATGGGTCACATCAAACGGCGAGTTGCCCATCTCCAAACCGTAGTTGTAAGAGTCCTCGGGCTCGGCGCCGCCAGTCAAATTGTCCACGTCATTGGACATGCCGTGGCTGTAGGTGTAGTTCAGCGAATACATGAAGCCGTTTTGGTACTGCCGCCGCAGCGTGGTTTCGAACGCGGCGTAATCGGTGTTGCCGTCGTCGGTGGCCAGTTCCAAAAAGGCATGGTTGCCGACCGCCCCCGCCTCCGGACCGCTCAGAACGGTGTTGAGGTTCGGGTAGGGGAAGGTGACGATCGGCTCACCGCTCGTCGTGTAGCCGGTGATCACCCCTTGGTTGGCGTCGCGCAGCCGGTTCATGTGCCGGGCCCAGGTGCCCACGCCGGTGAAATCCAGCACCGTGTTGTGGTTCAGTTGAATTTCCGGCCCAAAGCTGACCTGCGTGACGTCCGGGCTGTCCTCGTAGGGATCCTGCGCCCGGATCTGCAGGGAGCTGAGCGGCGGATTCGTAAAGTCGTTGATCGGAAACCCGCCACCCAGGGTAAACACCGGCGTGGTGCTGCCCAGCGGCTGGCTCAGGCTCCCGTTGACCAAGAAAGGCGGGTTGAGGTCGAGCATGCTCTCCGAGCCTTGCCGCGCCCGGTGGTCATAGTAGATGCCTGCCCCGCCCCGCCACACCACCGCCGGCATCATGTGATAGGCGAAGCCGAGGCGGGGGGCGAAGTCGTGGAGGTCGGGATGGATGGTCGAGCGGGCGAACATTCCGGAGGCGTCAGGCGCCACAGGGATCACTTCTCCCCCATTCGTCGGATAGAAGTTCGACAGTTGATTGGTCCGGCTCAGCAGCGGCGAAAACAGCTCATAGCGCAGGCCGTAGGTGACCGTCAGCTTGGTGGTCATCTGCCACGTGTCCTGCGCGTACCAGGCCTGGCCGGGGTAATAGTTGTAGGCCACCTGCGGCGTGTCGAAGACGGCGCTGGACATGTCGCCGAGTAAAAAGTCCGGCATGCCGTAGTTCCCGGCCCCGGTGGAATAGATGCCGCTGGCATTCATGTACCCTTCCGGCGCCTGAATGTCCAGGAAGGTGTCCGAGGCGCGGTGGTACTCATAGCCGTACTGGAAGTTGTGGTTGCCGTGGATCTGGCTCAGGTTGTCGGTGTATTGCCATACCTGGCCCACCTGGAACTGAGGCCGCCACTGCGACGTGCCCATGCTCGTCAGCCCGTTGATGGCGATCGGCGGCAGGCCGGAACTATTGGGTCCCACCGGGATGCCGTTCAGCCCGTACTGCGAAGCGTCGGATTGGCCCAGCGTCACGTCATAGGGATTGCTGTAATCGTGCTCCCGGCTGAAGCCAAAGTGAAACTCGTTCACCAGGGTGGGGCTCAGCGTGCTGGTCCAGCCGATGGAGGTGGACTGATCGTGAATGGCGAAATCGGTGGCGAAGTTGCCGTTGCCAACCAGCGGATTCGAGGTCCAAGGACCGTCCACGTAGTTCTGATGCTCGTAGCTGTAGCGCACGAACACCTGATTCGCCGGGTTGATGCTGTGGTCCACGCGCACATCGGTGGAGTAGGTGTGGTTGGGCGCGTTGGTGGTGTACTGGTAGTTATTGCCTTGGTACAAGCCCGAGGCGTTGTCGCTCTGCAGGTTCGGCAGCGGGTACAGATTGAACAGCTTCTGCCCGACGCTGCTAATGCAGCCCGGAGCGATCGTGTCCATGGCGCCCGAACCATTGCTGTCGGCGACGACGCAGCCGGCTTGCGAGGGCACCGTCGTAGCCAGCGGTTGATAATTGGCTCCCCCCGGCTCGCCGGTGATCTCGCGGAAATTGCCCGCCCGCATCAGCGCCGTCGGCACGGAGGAAATAATGGTGCTGTCCTGGTTCGTGCGCAGGCCTTGGAAATCCACGAAGAAGAAGGTGTTGTTGCGCAGGATCGGGCCGCCCAAGGTGCCGCCGAATTGGTTCATGGAAAATGGGCTGCGGCCCACGCCGTCGGCATTGTTGGCGTAGGTGTTGGCGTCCAAGCCGCTGTGGCTGTTGAACTCCCATAAATCGCCGTGAAAGTGGTTGCCGCCGGACTTGATCGCGGCATTGATCACCGCGCCCGCCGAGGTGCCCACTTTGGCGTTATAGGTGCGGGTCTGGATGCGGAACTCGCTCAAGGCGTCCGGTGGCGGATGCACCGCCTGCACCGAGTTCTCCTGCAGGTTTTCCGACTGCGAGTTGTTGTCGGTGCCGTCCAAAATAAAGTCATTGTCCAGCGAGCTGTTGCCGTTGACGTTGAAGCGGTCGGGCGCCGGATTGGCCACTTCGGCGGTGGACAGCGAGCCGCCCAATTGATTGCCCTGCGGCGTCTGCGAGACGCCGGCGACCAGCAACGCCAAATCCGAATACCGCCGGCCGTTCAGCGGCAGGGTCTCGATCTGTCGCGAGTTGATCACCGCGCCTTGATTGGCGGTTTGGGTCTGCAGGAGGGGCTGGGTCGAGATTACCTGCACCTCCTGCGTCACCGCCCCGACCTTCAGCGTGAAGTTCACCGACTGCCGGGACTGCACGGTCACGGTGATGTGGTTGGCTTGCTGCGGGCTGAAGCCCTTGGCGCTAGCCTCGACCGTGTACTGCCCGGGGATCAGCCCGGGAAAGACATAATGGCCCGTTCGGTCCGTCACCGTCCGCTGCGCGACCCCGGTCGCGGTGTTGGTGACGGTCACCTGAGAGCCGGGCACGGAGGCGCCGCTGGCGTCCTTGACCGCGCCCACGATCGTCCCTAGGCTGGACTGCGCCCAGCCCACTGATGCCAGCAACCCGAGCAAAGCCACACAACGCAATAGCTGCTTCATGACATTCCTCCTGGGCGCAGCGCCCACTCACGTCTCTACGGCTCGCATGCCTGCGTCCTCTGGAAGCTCAAACCTCGCCCCCGGCGGCAGGCCCCGCCGGTGGGCTCATGGGAACCGACCATATCCGCGGTAAAACCTCGCTTGGCGCCGCGCCGGGGAGCGAAGCCCCGTGCGCCGCGGCCCGGCGCCTCGGCGGCCAGACCCGCACGGGCGCCCGCCACTGCACGGCCCGGAAGGCGGAGCCGCCAGCGACGCCGGGCCACACCCTTCCCCCCGGAAATCAGACGGCGCAAAACCCCAAACGAAAGCCGATGCCGGATCGAAATCACCCGGATGCGCGCGGCAAAACCGCTACAGCCGGCGGCAAGCAAGGCGCAACTGCCGGAGACCGCCTGCCAGAATCCCCGCCACATCTCCCCGCGGCAACTTGGAGACGCCCCGAGCGCCAGCGGGCGATGGTCGCCGCCCCTCGAAGCCCAGCCGCAGCGACCAGCGGGAGCGTCCAGAATAGGGCGGCTGAGCCGCTGATGCCAACTTACAGGAAAAGTGTTCAACCCGGTAGCCAAAAGTGCGCCGTTCTGCCCCCCGTCCGGGCATTCCATCAGTGCGCTGGGCGGCGCCCAGGCCCTTGCACCCCGCCTTGCCGCCGCGGGGCGCGGCCGACCCGTCGCGGCAACTTGGAGACCGCCCGAGCGCCAGCGGGCGTCCGCTGCCGGCCGTCCCACCCCAGCGTGCGCCGCTGCATGCTGGGGACTCGTCGAAGTCCAGCCGCAGCGACCCCGGGGTCCCCACAGCGCAGCGGCGCGCTTTGGGGCGGGACCAGCGGGAGCGTCCAGAATGGGGCGGCTGAGCCGACTCCGCGCTTGGGGTTCCGTCGCCACAGTGCCTCCACCTGCTGACCGGTTCGGTCCCGAACCGATTCGGGACCGATTCCCGGCACTGTACTCAGAATCGCGGGGGGCTGTCAAGCAGATTTTTAGATGCCCCTGGTTTCCGCGCTCGCTGGCTCGCGGCCTCCGCGGCCCCGCGGAAACCATACCGTATCGTTTTGGGTGCCGAAACGATTCTGGTTGACTTCGCCGCCGGGGCTGGATTACGCTGCCGCTGTATTTTTTCCGTGCCTCCCACCCCCCCCATTCCCCCTCGCTTGGTCGCGCGGCGCGCCGTGGTGCTGGGCCGCGCCGGCTACGACCTCTACTCGGCCGAGCCGGGGGCGCGCCTGGACCAGACCCGGCGCTTTCAAGCCGGCTTGGGCGGCTCCAGCGCCAACATCGCCGTGGGCCTGGCGCGGCTCGGCTGGCGGGTCAGCATGGCGGCGGCGGTTTCCCGCGACGCGGTGGGACGGTTCATCCAGGCCCGCCTCCGTGCCGAGGGCATTCGCCTCGACGCGCTGCAAACCGTTGCCGGCCATGCCAGCTCGCTCTGCCTAACCCAGATCGCACCGCCCGATGGGGCGGAGCAGGTGTTTTATCGGGGCCAACCGGCAGATGCCCAACTGCGCTGGACGCCGGCCTTATTGGCCGCCTTGCGGACCGCCCGCGGCGGCCTGTTCTTGACCAATGGCACCAGCCTTTGCGCCCGGCCCGCCCGGACCACGACGCGGCAAGCCTTGGCCGCGGCGCGCCGGGCGGGGATGACCACCGTGCTGGATGTGGATTACCGCGCCTCTTCCTGGCCCTCGCCCGCGGCCGCGGGACGCGCCGCCTGGGCCGTGCTCCCCCAGGTGGACGTGCTGCTGGCCAACCAAACCGAGATGCGGCTCTTGGCCGCTGGCGCGCGGCGGCGTGCCGGCGAAAGCTTGGCTCGGGCGGCGCGGACGCGCGGCGTGCGGGTGGTCGTGTGCAAGCTGGGGGCCCGGGGAGCGGTGGCCTATGGGCCCGGGGGCCGGGTGCGCTGCCCAGCGGCGGAGGCGGAGGTGGTTAGCACCGTCGGCGCCGGAGATGGCTTCGCGGCTGGCTTCCTCGACGGTTATGCCCGCGGCTGGCCGCTGGCGGAGTGCTTGGCGCGGGGCAACCTCAGCGCCTCCTGGGTGGTGGCGCGGGTCGGCTGCGCCGAGGTGATGCCCCGTGCCGCTGACCTGCCCGCCCGGGCCACGCAGTCGCCGCTGCCCCCCGCGGCGGGCAGCGGGGTGTAAGCGGATTGCGACTACTTCGGACAAGGAGATTCCCGATGCGTTCCCGACTTCATTCATTGATCCCCGCACGGCCCCAGCGTGGGGCGGACGTCCCACCCGCCCCACCGGTCGGGAGGCGCCGCTGGGGCGGCGCCCTGCTGGCCGCGGGCATGGCGCTGTTGACTCTCACCGCCGCCCGCGCCCAGGCGCCCAGCGCCATCTCCCTCGGCCAGGCCCGCGTGGCGGCGCACGCGCTGCCTGTCGACCGGGGTTCGGCTGGGCTGTGGCAGACGCTGAAAAAACTCCACACCCGCGCCAGCCTGATCATGATTGACGCCCATCCGGACGACGAAGACGGGCCGCTGATGACCTATATGTCCCGCGGCCTGGGCGCCCGCGTGGCGCTGCTGACGCTGAACCGCGGCGAAGGCGGCGCCAACGTGATGTCCTCGAATTTCTGGGACCAGTTGGGCCTGGTCCGCACCGAGGAGCTGCTCCACGCCGACCGCTACTACGGCATTGCGCCGCAGTACTTCAGCCGGGCGGTGGACTTCGGCTTCTCGAAGTCCAAGCGCGGAACGATGGAAAAGTGGGGCAAGCAGCGGGTGTTGGCCGACGTGGTGCGGGTGATCCGCATGGACCGGCCGCTAGTCATCACCTCGGTCTTCGTCGGCTGGCACTCCGACGGCCACGGCAACCACCAAGTCTCCGGGGAGATGGCGCAACTGGCTTTCAACGACGCCGGCAATCCCAAGATGTTTCCGGAGCAGATCGCGCAAGGCCTGCGCCCCTGGACCCCGCTGAAGGACTTCGCGCACGTCCCCTTCGGCCTGATGCCCGGCGAGGTGAATCCCCGCGGCGTGTTCGACTACGCCAACCAAAAGTGGTATCCGCCGGGAGTCTTCAACTACATCACCGGCCAATGGATGCCGGGCGCGGTGAGCGTCAGCCTGCGGGTGCCGGTGGGCCAGTTTGCACCGCTTTTGGGCCTGAACTATTCGCAGATCGCGCGCCTGGGCTTGGGCTTCCAGAAGTCGCAAAACGGAGGGGTCGGGTTGCCGGAAGCGGGACGCCAGTCCAGCCCGTATCACCTGTTCGGCTCGCGGGTCCAGGTGCCGGCGGTGGAGAATTCGATGTTCGCCGGCGTTGACGTGTCTCTGCCCGGCATCGCGGATTTAGCGCCGGGGCCAGCCGGGGCGTTTCTCCGCCCGGCGTTGGTGCGCATCAATACCGACGTCAACAGCGCGATGCGGCAGTTCGACCCGCGGCATCCGGCGCGCGTCGCCCCGGTGTTGGCGGACGGCTACCGCCGAACCAACGCGCTCGTGGACCAGGTGCGGAACAGCGGCATCGCTCCCTTGGCGAAGTACAGCGTCCTCTATGAACTGCGCATCAAGCAGGCGCAGTTCAACACCGCCCTGGTGCAGGCCCTGGCGCTGAATCTACAGGCGACCGTCACGACGCCCAACCCACCCACCGGCATTTTCGCCCGCTTCTTCGGCACGCCGGTGACCTTCACCACCGCCATCCGCGGCCAGCGCTTCTGGGTCAACGTCCATTTGGTGGCCCAGGGCGAAACGGCGGTCCAGCTGACCGGCGTGGACCTGCGGGGCGTGGCGGGCCAGGACTGGAACCCGGTGGTGCATGGCGCACTGCCCGCGATGCTGGCCGATAACCGCGCGGCGAACATCCGCATCTCGGCTGCCGTGCCGGCAAATGCGCCCTACACGCGACCCTACTTCTCCCGCCCCAACATCGAGCAGGCCTACTACGACATCCACAACTGGAAGTACGTGGACCGGCCGCTGGCGCCCTATCCGCTCACCGCCTGGGCGCATCTCCGCTACCACGGCGTGGACCTCACCATGGGCGAGGTGGTGCAGACGGTGAGCCGCGTTACCGGCCCCGGCCTGGTGCTCAATCCCCTGGTGGTGGCGCCGGCGATCTCGGTGACCATCCAGCCCATCGCCGGCATCGCGCCCCTGGATCAGCGCAGCTTCCACCTGACCGCGACCGTGCACAGCAATGTCAAGGGGCCCGCCCAGGGCGTGGTGCATTTGGCTCTCCCGGCGGGCTGGCGTTCGGAGCCGACGCAAGTGGCCTTTGCCACCCGTCATGACGGACAGGACCAATCGGTGGGCTTCCAAGTCTTTCCCTCTGGCCTCCAAATCCGGCGGTACCGCATTCAGGCCGTGGCGGACTACGAAGGCCAGAACTTCGGCCTTGGTTACGTCACCGTCGGCTATCCCGGCCTGCGGCCCTATGACTACTACCGCCAGGCGGTGTACAACACCACCGGCGTGAACGTGAAGGTGGCCCCGGGATTGAAGGTGGGGTACATCATGGGCAGCGGCGACGAGGTGCCGGAATCCCTGGAGAACCTGGGCATTCACGTGCACTTCCTCAACGCCCAAGATCTCGCCAGCGGCAACCTCGCCCAATACAACGTCATCCTGTTGGGCGTCCGCACCTATGCCGTGCGCCCCGATCTCCGCACCTACAACAGCCGCCTGCTGCGGTACGTCCATCAGGGCGGCGTGGTCATCGTCCAGTACAACACTCCGGAGTTCGACCATGATTACGGCCCGTACCCCTATCGTATGGGCCAGAACCCCACCGAGGTCACCCACGAGCGTTCGCCGATGGTGATCCTGCACCCGCGCAATCCCACCTTCACCTGGCCGAACCAGATTACGCTGAAGGATTTCCAGGGTTGGATCGAGGAGCGGGGATCGAAGTTCATGCGCACCTGGAGCCCGAAGTACGTGGCCCTGCTTTCTACCCATGACCCCGGACAGGCGCCGCAGCGCGGCGGCTTGCTTTACGCCCGCTACGGCAAGGGCGTCTACATCTATTGCGCTTACGCCTTCTACCGCCAGTTGCCGGAGGGAGTGCCGGGGGCCTATCGGCTGTTCGCCAACCTGATCAGCCTGCCCAAAAACCCGGCGGTGTTTCCCCCCGCGGCGGCGGCGGGCGGCCGCTAGCCGCACCCCACCGCGGGCCGCCGCCGACCTTTGCCTGTACCCTGAGAGGGATGGAGGTTCTCGGGCTTGGCAATAGCTGCGTGGATCACCTGCTGACGGTGGCCCGGTTCCCCGGCCGCGGCGGCAAGCTGCCGGTGCGCCGCAGCGCGCTCCGGCCCGGCGGCCAAGTCGCCACGGCCATGGTGGCCTGCGCCCGCCTCGGCCTACGGACGGGCATGTGCCTGCGGACCGGCGCCGACGCCTATGGCGAGATTCAGCGCCAGGCGCTCGCGGCAGCGGGGGTGGTTTTGGATTATTCCCGCATTGTGCCCGACGCTCCCAGCGCCGTAGCCTACATCCTGGTGGAGGAAGCCTCCGGCGACCGCTCGGTGATCTGGAGCACCGACCCCCGGCTGGCGGTGCGGCCCGACGAACTGCCGGCGGTGGGCCAGGGAGCCCTGCGCGACCTGCGCGCCGTGTATGTGGACGGCAAGGATCCGGCGGCAGCGCGCGCGTTGGCCGCCGACGCGCGGGCGCACCGGCTGCCGGTGATCTCCGACATTGACGCCGCGGAGCCGGGCTGCGGCGACATCATCGCCGAGGTCACCGATTTTATCGGCAACGAGGAGTTCGTCGCCGCCTACACCGGCTGCGGTCCGGCGCTCGAAGCCGGCCTGCGGACGCTGGCGGCGCAGGGGCCCGCGATGGCCTGCGCCACGCTGGGACCCCGCGGCGCGCTGGCTTTCGACGGCCAATCGTTTTATCCCGTCGCCGCGTTTCCGATTCGCGCCGTGGACACCACCGGCGCCGGCGACGCCTTCCGCGCCGGCTACCTCTATGCCCTGCTGGCGGGCTGGCCGTTGCCCGCGCGGCTGGACTTCGCCAGCGCCACGGCGGCGCTGACCTGCACCGGACCGGGCGCGCAGTCCGCCTTGCCCACCCGCGACCAGGTCCTGGCGCTGCTGGCGGCGCACCGCCGGCCCGGGCCGTGGGAGTCCGCGCCGGCGCCGCTGGTGGCGCCCTCGGTGGGGTAAGCCTCCGGCGCGACCGCGGCACGGGCTTCAGTTCAGCTCGCGCCCACTTGGACACGCCCCGAGCGCCAGCGGGCGTCCGTTGCCGCCGCTCCACCCCAGCATGTACCACGGCATGCTGGGG
>JBOGKW010000064.1:0-17235 GCA_050746205.1 Terriglobales bacterium
CTGCAGCACCGCCGGCGCATCGCGGCGGTGCTGCGGGCGCGGCGACCCGCGCTGCCGGCCGCCGCGGCGATGGACTATGCGGGCATGGTGCAGTACCTGCTGCGCGCTGTGCCGGTGCTGTCGCCGGCGCGGGCGGCGGAGATCGAGGAGCTAGTGGCTGCCTACCTTGCGCCGCGTTTGGGAGGGTGCCGGTGATTCGTCATGGGAACGGTGCGGTCGTGGTTTTGGCGGGCGTCCTGGCGGCGCTCGGAGCCGGTTGCGGACATGCGGGCGCGCCCCTGGCGGCCCCGCCGACACCGGTGGTCACGGCAACCGTGAGCGAACGGGCCGTTTCGCTGGACGGTGAATGGGTGGCGACGCTCGACGGCTATGTCAACGCCAATATCCAGGCCGAGGTCAGCGGCTACATCATCCGGCAGGACTATAAGGAAGGCGGGCCGGTGCGGAAGGGACAGGTGCTGTTCGAGATTGATCCGCGCCCCTTCCAGGCCGCACTCGATCAGGCCAATGGCAAGCTGGCGCAGGCGCGCGCCCAGGTGGCGGACGCGCAAGCGCAGGTGGCGGAGGCGGAAGCGCAGCTGGGCGCGGCAAGCCTGGACGTGAAGCGCGACATTCCCGAAGCGGCTGCGCGCGCGATTGCGCAAAGCCAACTGCAGAACGACACGCAGGCGAAGCTGGCCGCCGAGGCGGCGGTCCAGGCCGCGCGCGCATCGGTCACCGCCGATATGGCCAGCGTCCAGGCGGCGGAGGCGGCGGTCGAGCAAGCGCAGTTGAACCTGGGGTTCACCCAAGTGCGCTCTCTGATTGACGGCGTGGCGGGACTCGCGCAAGTGCAGATCGGGAATCTGGTGTCGCCGCAAACGGTGCTCACCACCGTGTCCCAGCTCAACCCCATCAAGGCGTACTTCGCGATTCCTTCCACGGTGTACCAGCACGGCCTGAGCGGCGAGCCGGGAGCGGTGAATTTGCTGGCGCCGGGGCCGCGGCTGCAGCTGGTGCTGGGCGACGGGACGGTGTACCCGGAACGGGGGAGGGTGCTGTTTGCCAACCGGCAGGTAGATAGCGATACGGGCACGATCCGCATCGCCGCGGCGTTTCCCAACCCCGCCGACCACCTGCGTCCGGGTGAAAACGCTCGTGTGCGCACGGTAACCGAGATGCTGCCGAATGCGATCGTAATTCCGCAAAGCGCGGTGGTGCAGTTGCAGGGGGGCTACCAGGTGGACGTGGTGGACGCGCACGACACGGTGCATGTGCGCCCGATCACGGTGGGCGCGACTACGGGCACGGATTGGGTCGTCACCTCGGGATTGAGGCCGGGCGAGCAGGTCGTGACCGAAGGCACCGAGAAACTGCATGTGGGCAGCCACGTTCGGCCGCGACCGGCGGGGCCATCCCTGGCCGCGAGAGGGCAATAGATGTCGCGGTTTTTCATCCGGCGGCCGATCGTCGCGATCGTCATCGCGATTCTGATTGTGATTTGCGGCGTCCTGGTGATTCTGACCCTTCCGATTTCGGAGTTCCCAGCGGTGGTGCCGCCGGAGACCAAGATTCAGGCCACGTTCGTCGGAGCGGATGCGCAGACGCTGGCGCAATCGGTGGCTACGCCCATCGAGGAAAAGATGAGCGGGGTCGACAACATGAACTACATGTTCTCGACCAACGCCACCGCCAACGGCGAAATGACGATGACCGTGGACTTCGGCGTGAAGACGGACCCGAACACGGACCTTATCCTGACGCAAATGCGCGAGTCGCAGGCGGCATCGCAGCTGCCGGCGGCGGTGAACGACTTTGGCGTCACCGTGCAGAAGGCGACCACGGCGCCCATGATGCTGGTGTCGCTGTACTCGCCCGATGGCTCTCGCGACGCGATGTTTCTGGCCAACTACGCCTACATCAACATCGTGGACCCATTGACGCGCGTGCCGGGCGTGGCCAACATCCAGGTCTATGGCGCCGGCCAATATGCGATGCGCTTGTGGATCAACCCCGCCCACCTGGCGAAGCTGGGGCTGACGGTATCCGACATCGAGCAGGCGGTCGAGGCCCAGAACACGGTGAACCCGGCGGGGCAGATCGGCGGCGAGCCGGTGCCGCCGGGCCAGCAATACACCTATGCGGTGCGGGCGCAGGGGCGGCTGGTGACGCCGCAGGAGTTCGGCAACATTGTGGTGCGGGAGGATCCCGATGGGGGCGTGGTGCGGCTGAAGGATGTGGCGCGCATCGAGCTGGGGGCGCAGAACTACGACGTATCGGGCGAGCTGAACGGCAAACCGGGCGCGATCCTGGCCATCTACCAACTGCCGGGCAGCAACGCGCTGGACACCGCCAATGGCGTGCGGGCGCTGATGGCGCGGGTGGAGAAGAATTTCCCTCGCGGCGTGGCGGCGGTGGTGTCGCTGGATCAGACCCAAGCGGTGACCGAAGGCTTCCGCGAGATTCTGATCACGCTGGCGATCGCGCTGCTGCTGGTGATCCTGGTGGTGTACCTGTTCCTCCAGGGATGGCGGGCGACGCTGATCCCGCTGCTTGCGGTGCCCGTGGCGCTGGTGGGAACGTTCGTGTTTTTCCCGCTGCTGGGATTTTCCATCAATACCCTCTCGATGCTGGGGATGGTGCTGGCGATCGGGCTGGTGGTGGACGACGCGATCGTCGTGGTGGAGTGCGTCGAACGGCACATTGAAGAGGGACTGGACCCGAAGACGGCGGCGCAACGCGCGATGGAGGAGATTTCCGGACCGGTGGTGGGCATCGCGCTGGTGCTGTCGGCCGTGTTCATTCCGACCGCCTTCGTGCCGGGCATCACCGGGCGGCTGTATCAGCAGTTCGCGGCGACCATTGCGATTTCGGTCATCCTGTCGGCGTTCAACGCGTTGAGCCTGAGCCCGGCCCTTTCGGCGCTGTTGCTGCGGCCCCACACGGAACGGCGGCGGCGGGGCCCGTTGGGGGCTTTTTTCGGTTGGTTCAACCGCTGCTTCCATGCGGCCACCAACGGGTACGTGCGGGTGTGCGGGACGCTGGCCCGCAAAAGCCTGGTGGCGATCGTGCTGCTTGCGGGATTCGTCCTGGCGGCTTATTGGTCCGCGGCGGGACTGCCCGGCGGGTTTTTGCCCGATGAGGACCAGGGCTACGTCTACGTCAACTTGCAGCTCCCCAACAGCAGTTCGCTGCAGCGCACCGAGGCCGCCACCAACCAGGTGGTGAAGGTGCTGCAGCGGACTCCGGGAGTGCAGTATGTGACCAGCGTGGCGGGCTTCAGCCTCCTGAGCTACGTGGAGACCAGCTACAACGCATTTTTCTTCGTGGTGTTCAAGCCCTGGGGCCAGCGCACGCAGCCGGACGAGCAGTACCAGACCATCAAGCACGATCTCAACCGCGAACTGGCGCAGCTGCCCGCGGGCACGGCCTTCAATTTCTCCCCGCCGGAGATTCCCGGCATCGGGACCTCGGGCGGCGTCACCATGGTGCTCGAGGACCGGGCGGGAAAGGGCATGCAATTTCTCGCGCGCCAGACGCGGATCTTTCTGGCGGCCGCACGCAAGCGGCCCGAGATCGCCAGCATCTCCACCTCGTTGCTGCCCAACGTGCCGCAGGAGTTCGTGCGCGTGGACCGGGCGCAGGCGCTGCGGGAGGGCATCGCGCTGCCGGATATCTACGATACGCTGCAGGCCGACCTCGGCGGCCTCTTCGTAAACTACTTCAACCGCTTTGGGCGGCAGTGGCAGGTGTATATCGAATCGGAGGGACAGTTCCGCACCAGCCCGCGTGATTTGAGCCAGTTCTACGTGCGCAACAACAAGGGGAACATGGTGCCGTTGTCGGCCGTCGCCAGCATCACGCCGGGCACCGGCCCCGAGTTCGTGATGCATTACAACGAGTACGATTCGGCGCAGATCAACGCCACCGCCGCCGCCGGGGTGACTTCGGAGCAGGCAATGGCGGCGCTGGAGCAGGTGTTCCACCAGACCATGCCGAGCGACATGGGCTTCAACTACATGGGCATGTCGTTCCAGGAGAAGAAGGCGGAGCAGGGAGTGCCGGCGGGCGCGATCTTCGGCTTTTCGGTGCTGGTGGTGTTCCTCATCCTGGCGGCGCTGTATGAGAGCTGGTCCATGCCCTTCAGCGTGCTACTGAGCCTGCCGGTGGCCGTGTTTGGCGCCTACTTCGTGCTGTGGCTGCGGCGCGAACTCCTGCTGCTGTTCGTGCCCGCTTATGGCGTGCAACTCGGGAACGACGTCTATGCGCAGATCGCGCTGGTCATGCTGATTGGGCTGGCGGCGAAGAATGCCATCTTGATCGTGGAATTCGCGCGCAGTGAGGTGATGAAGGGACGGAGCGTCCTCGACGCGGCGCTGATCGGGGCGCGGCTGCGGCTGCGGCCGATCATCATGACCTCGCTGGCGTTTATTTGTGGCTGCCTGCCGCTGTGGTTCGCCTCCGGCGCGGGCTCGGTGGCGCGGCGCATCATGGGCACCACGGTCATCGGCGGGACGCTGGCGGCGAGCGCGCTGGCCATTTTTCTGATTCCCGCGATTTTCTGCTGGGTGGGGGTGAAGCGGGACGTGGCGGTCGGACCACCCGCGGAGACCGCGCCGCAGGAGGTGGCCTGAGTGGCGGTGGGGCGCGGCGTACGGAGCGCCGTCATGGGCGCGCCGGCGCTGGGCGCGGCGCTGGCCCTCTCGGGATGCCTGATGGGGCCGAGCTATCACCGTCCGAAGCTGGCCGTGCCGCCGAGCTACCGCAATGCGCCGGCGACCGCGGCAAGTCCGGCGGGTCCGGCGGCGGCGGGAGGGCTGGGGGCGGAGAGTTGGGCGCGGTTATTTCGGGATCCGGTGCTGCAACAGCTGGAGCGTACCGCGCTCAAGAATAACTACGACGTGCGCATCGCCGCGGCGCGGGTGCTTGAGGCGCAGCAGGAAGCGGGCATCACGCGTGCCAACGAGTTTCCTTTCGTGGACGCCAACGCCAGCGCAACCGGCGAGCTGAATCCGAAGATCGCGCCGCCGATTCAGGGCTATCGCGCGCGCTATGGCGCGCTCAATCTTTCGCTGGTGTGGAACTTGGATTTCTGGGGCCGCTACCGGCGCGCGACCGAGGCCGCGCGGGACCAGTGGCTGGCGACGCGGTGGGGCAAACGAGCGGTGGAGTCGTCGGTGGTGGCGCAGGTGGCGGCGGCGTATTTCCAACTGCGGGAGCTGGACGACGCGCTCGCCATTTCGCGGCGCACGCTCGCTTCGCGCCAGCAGTCGCTGCACCTGACGCGCGTGCTCGAGGCGCATGGTTCGGCCTCCGAGCTGGAGCTCAGTCAGTCGCAGGAGTTGGTGGCGGCAGCGGCGGAGACGATTCCGGATCTGGAGCGGCAGAGCGTGCAGGAGGAGGACCTGCTGAGCACGCTGCTGGGGGAGAATCCGGGGCCGATTCCGCGCGGGGCGCCGCTGGCGGCGCAGCCCAACCCGCCCTCGGTGCCGGCGGGGCTGCCTTCGACGCTGCTGGAGCGGCGGCCGGATATTCGGGAAGCCGAAGACCAACTCATGGCCGCCAACGCCGACGTGGGCGTGGCGCAGGCTTCCTTGTTTCCCAACATACGGCTCACCGGCGATGGGGGCGTGGAAAGCGATGCGCTCCACCGGCTGTTCACCGCCGCCGGAAAGCAGTGGAGCTTGGCGGCCGGGCTGACGCAGCCAGTGTTTGCCGCCGGTGCGCTGCGCGCCTCGGTTCGGTTGAGCGAGGCACAGAAGCAGGAGATGCTGCTGACCTACGAGCAGACCGTGCAGCAGGCCTTCCGCCAAGTCTCCGACGAGTTGGTGGCGCTGCAGAAGGATCACCAGTTCCGTCAGCAGCAGCAGCGTCTCACCCAAGCCGCAGAGCGCGCCGCCCAGCTGGCGAACGTGCTGTACAAGAACGGCGGCGGGAGCTTTCTTCAGGTGCTGGTGGCCGAAGATGACGCGTTCAGCGCCGAGCTGAACCTGTCGCAAGCGGAGCTGAACGAGCGGCTGGCGGTGGTGGCGCTCTACAACGCGCTCGGCGGAGGCTGACCATAGGGCGGGGCGGGGCCGCCCGCTCCGATAGCTAGAGAAGCTCCGGAGGGCGCATGGAGGCAAAGCGCGAACAGGCGCCAGGAATGTAGCCGGGCTACGCAGCGCTGTTCGCTGGCGTGGACTGCCCGGCGCTGCTGCCGCCCGCCCGCGCCGCCATGGGAGCCGACCCGGTGGCCGCACGGAAAAATTCGCTGTCGCGGCGGGCAGCATGGCCGGCGCCCGCCCGGACCGACCAATCTGACCGCGTGCTTGCCCTGGCCGCAGAGCCGGCTGATCAGTGCACCGGGCTGCCGTCGGACCACCAGGGCACGGGCACAACCAGCACTTGCAAGCCGGGCACCTGTTTCTCAAGCGGAGATTCTGCGCCCGGCTGCGAAAACCAGAACGAGAAGGAGTACAGCGGCACGTGCGGCAGAAACGCGCCCCAGGCCGCGCTGGTGTGCCGCGTCCATACGAAGAACATCAAATGCGAGAGGTCGCTGGAAGGAGGATCGCCCAAGTAGGAACCTTTGGACATCATGTAGCCCATGGCGCCGGGCGGAACCGGACGCAGGGCCCGGCTGGCAAAAGCGGCTCGCACATTCGCCATGCGCCGCGACAGTGATTCGCCGGCTAAGGTCAGTTGCGTGACTTTGCGCTCAATGGGCAGAATGGTCCGGGCGGCAGCCGGGTTGAGGCAGTCGGCGCCCCGGATCTTCGGGTTCCAGACCTGGGGCCAATCGAGGCTGCCGGTCCAGCCGCGCTCGACATTGCAGACGAAGCCGTTAGTTCCCTGCACGGCGGTCTGCCAGCCTTGCCGGCTGAGAACAAGAATGGTCGCGTGGCTGGAAATTGCCGCCGGAGCCGCCGAGCGCGCCAACGCGATCTCGGCGTTCCGGTTCATTAAATACGCCTGAATTGGCGCCATTTTCGGATACTTGGGCTTGAGGGCCGCCGGCGATTGCGGGAACGCCCACGCCAACCCAAGAAGCAGCAGCGAAAATGACACACTGCCCGCAACGGCTCGACACACACTGGATCGGCTCATGGGGCGGCCTCCTCTGTCGCAGCTAACGTAGCGGTTGGCCGGCATAGTGTCAAGCGGCAGCCGGCGGCTTTACAGCAGTTTGGGCCTGCCATCCCCGATCAGCCGCTCCGGCCCCGATGTCAATAGCCTATTGACACCCCACGGCTAGGCGGACGCGAAGCGGGGAGGTGGGTACACGTAGAGTTCCCCGGGCCGGCTTGAGTGAGGCAGGGTTGCGGCCCTACTCCGCCTGCAGGGTGGCTGCGGGGTCTGTCATGGATACTCTCCGAGCGGGCGGATAGCAGGCGGCGAGGGCGAGCGCGAGCACGATCCCAGCAGACCCGCAGTATGTGGCTAGGCTGGGCGGCTGGAACCCGTAGAGAAGCGCTGAGGCCGTTCCGGCGAATAGATAGGAACCGAGGAGTCCCAGGAGGATTCCAGCAGATACGGGGGCCATGCTGCGGCGTAGCATGAGCGCTCCGGACTGGGCCGGCGTCGCGCCGAGCGCCAAGCGTATCGCCATCTCCTTGGTTCTCATCGCGGCATCGTAGGAGACGACTCCATAGGTGCCGGTGGCGAGCAGGAGGAGGGCCAAGCCCGCAAAGACGGCGACGAGCACGGTAACGAAGCGGGTTCGGGCGGTCGCCGCAGCAACGAGTTCCGCGCCCGTGCGCAGGGGACCGACATAAGTTTGACCCGGCGCAATCGCGAGCGCCGCCCGCCGAAGCGGGCCGCTCAGGCCGCCTGGATCGCCCCTGGAGCGTACGACGATGGCGAGCCTCCGTGCGGGTTCCTGCCGGACTGAAAGGTACACGGCTGGGGCGGCCTGCCGACCGCTTCCAAAGCGCCTGGATTCCCGCACCACGCCGATGATTCTAAAGGCACGATTGCCGGTTATCCCCTGTCCGAGGTTGGACTGCAGGACTGAACCGATCAGACTCCGGCCGCGCCAAAAGCGCCTTGCCATGGCCGCGTTCACGATCGCTACTGCCGGGGCGGCGATAGTGTCACGCGCCTCAAAACCGCGGCCACGGATGATGCGAAATCCCATAAACTCGAAGAAATTGGGAGCTACGGTGTGTACTTCGGCGCCCTGGTAGTGCATGCCGATATTGCCCACGCTGCCAGGCGACCTGAATGCGGTATAGACGAGTTGTGGAGTGGGGAAGCCGTCACATAATGTGGCGGACTGCACACCTGGGATCGCCTTGACCTGGCGCGTGAACTCCTGGAACCTCTGGCTAACGTAACCGGGAGCGTTCGGCGCAACGTTGGAGAGGCCTACCTTGAGTTCCGCCAAGCGGGAAGGACGGAATCCCGCGTCCGAGGAAAGCATGCGGTGCAGGTCGAGCCCCAGCGCTACCGATGCCGTGACCAGCGTCAGGCAGAGCGACACCTGAAGTACAACGAGGAGGCGACCGGAGTGTAGCGTGGTTTTGCCCCGCAGTGACAGCTGGCCACCAGCGCCGGCGAGAGCCTCCGCATTCGGGCCGGCGCGAACCAGGGCGGGCAGCACTGCAGCAGCCATCGCCACTGCTCCGAGCACCAGGCCCGTCACAACAAACGTGCCCGTTGCCAAGGCCGCCGAGGCGAGCCTTCCGACAGCTAGTGCGGCAGGCGCGAGAACGAAGAAGGTCTTGGCGAGCCAAAGAGAGAGCAGGATCCCGAACGCGGCACCGCCGGCGAAAAGCGGCGCCAGTTCGGCGAGTTGCTGTCCGATTAGGGTGGCCCTGCTGGCGCCAAGGGCTGCACGCACGGACATCTCCCGGCGACGGCGGAGTGCGCGAATGAGGAGGACTGCCGCGATGTCCGCGCATCCGATTAGGACAATCAGGCCCATGGCGCCTGCAAACGCGACGAAAATCGCACCTTGGCCGCGTGCCAACTCGGAGCGAAGCAGCACCACACGCATGGTGCGTCCCGCGTAGACGCGCGGGTATCGCTTGCCTAGGCGCGCAGCGACACCTGCGACTGCACCCCTTGCCGACGCAAGGCTCGCTCCCGGACGTAGCCGCCCGATCACACCGAGATAGCCGCCCAGAAGCGAAAAGGGCATTGAGCCGCCCGCGTATTCATTGGCCCATAGATCCGGGCGGGTCGGCTCGAACGGGTATGGAAACTGCACCCCAGGTGGCATAACAGCAATGACCCGATAGCGGATCATGCGACCGAAATGATTGACCGTGATCGATTGGCCGAGCACCCCTGGGCTAGAGGCAAAGTGTTCGCGCCAGAAATGGTTGCTCAGAACCGCCACCAGCGGAGCAGCCTCTGTCTCATCCATGGAACGAATTGGGCGCCCCATGGCCGGAGCGGTCCCAAGGAGGTGAAAAAGTCCAGCGGTCGAGCCAGCGATTGAGATCGTTTCCTGCGTGCCCCAAAGGCGATCCGAGAAAATCGAATCCGTGGGCAGTGGTGCGACATAGGCAGCGATATCCCGAAATTCGTCCACACCGTGCTGCACAGCTCGGAACTCCCCGGCGGTCATCCGGTCCGTTCCCGTTTGGGAATTGAGCGACTCAACGGCAACGATCCGCTGCGCGGCTGGGAAGGGCAGACGGGGGAAGATGAGGCCGTAAATCGAGCTAAAGCAGGCGGTCCCAGCGCCCAGAACCAGTGCCAGGATCAGCACCACCGCTGCGGAAAAAACGGGATTCCTCCGTAGCGCCTTCAGCGAGAGCCTCAGTTGAAAGGCAAGCTCCGTCAACGGCAATTGAAAATGGTCCTTCCTCACATTTGGTGAAGGTGCGGCGGACGGCGGCTTCCGCATGCGCGCCAGATTTTCCGTTGAGCCTACACCCTAGCGCCGACACTCTTGGCAAGCCTCTGATTCCGCAGCCGCAGCGCCGGTGGGGTCCAAGGGCATGCGCAAACCAAGTGGTTTGCACCCTGGGGTTATGTCGGCCTCACCTCAGCCCGGCGGCATCGTTGGATTGCCCTCCCACGGCGCAGTACGCTGGCCAACTGGGCCAGTCTCGATACTCTCAGCGCTGAGCGGCTCATTCCGCACCGCAGCGGAATCGAACTGCTGGGGTGAAGCCATGTCTTTCCACCAGATTGAGGTTGAGGTGCCACCCGTCACAAATACAACGTAGCGCTGGCGCCCGGCACCCGCTTCCGCGGCAATCTGGGCCAGCGCGATGCTTACGACCTCGCGCCCGCCGGGGAGGATGTGTAGTCCATAGCGCGTGAGCGACTCGCCCGCAGCGACGTTCCGCGCGGCGCTGACGACCACCACCCCAATCCGCGCCGCCGTGGCCGGTGCCGCACCCCGGTTGACCAAATCGAATCGGAGGAGCAGATTTCCCGTGCTGGGGTTCTGCCGGACGACCGGCGCCCGAGCATAAAGCAGTGCAGCCGGTTGGACCATTGCCGCTGCCGGCCGGGGGGTTTCGTTCCGCTCGAGCGGGACTGCAGACAGGCGCTGGCTGGCCGGGCCGGTCTCGACATTAGCGGCGCTGAGCGGCTCATCCCGCACCGTGGCGGGACAGAAGGTTTTGGGTGCGGCTGTGTTTCTACAAAACGATGTCGCGGCGGTGCCCCCCGTCACGGATACCATGTAGCGCACCCGGCCGAGGTCCGCCGCGTAAAGAAGCCGACCCAGCGCGACACTGATGGTGGCGCGTCCGCCGGGCGGGACGCGTAGCCCATAGCGCGTGCGTGACTCACTCGCAATGACGCTGTTCCGAGCGCCGACGACCTCAATAAAAACCCGCGCGGAAGTAGCCGTCACCGTGCCCCGGTTTAGCAATTCGAGTTGAAGAATCTCCCTTCCCGTGTGGGGACTCCGCAAGATAACCGGCGACTCTGCGTAGAGGCGTACCGCTGGCTGGACCATTGCGGCTTTCGCATCGCGGACGCGCCCGGACTGGGCCGACGGCACAGGCAAGCTCGCGCCCCCTGCGCTCAGCGCGCATGCAACGAGGATGCCCGCGACGGCCAGGTGGGCGCTGCACCTGGGCCACCGGGAATAGTGCCGTCTCAAAGCCTTCATGGCGGAATCATACACCCGGTCCCGACGTGCTGATCTGGGGCGGGTGGTCGGGAATTGCGGCCGCAGACGCCGTCAAAGCTGTACCGTTTCGGAGTTGCCCCCAGCCCGGCCTGCTGCGCATGCTGGGGCGGGACAGCCGGCAATGGTCGCCCGCTGGCGCCCAGGGCGTGTCCAAAGTGCAGCACAGTGTTTGTTTTCTTGGCGTCCCCGACGGGATTTGAACCCGTGTTACCGCCGTGAAAGGGCGATGTCCTAGGCCGGGCTAGACGACGGGGACTACAGCGGCTCAGCCGCCCTACTCTGGACGCTCCCGCTGGTCGCTGCGGCACTTCGAGACCCGGCAACGGACGCCCGCGGGCGCTCGGGGCGTCTCCAAGCTGCCGCGAGGGGCGGGAGCATTCAGTTTAGCATTCGCATTCCGACGCGGAAGCGCCGGGTGGGAGCCGGAGCCCGCGCTGCCGTGCGGGACGGCCTGGCGCCGGCCAAACGGCTGGCCACAGATCGGCTTCCCGCCAGGCCGGCCCGTCGCCTTGCCGCCGCCACGCCGGCTCTAGGAGCGCAGCAGCGATTCGTAGAGCTGAATGGTCTGAGCGGCGATGGCCTCCCAGCCAAACTTTTCCTCGACGCGGCGGCGGCCGGCCTCGCCGAAGCGGCGCTGCAGCGCCGGGTCGCCGAGCACGGCGCTGATCTTGGCCGCCAGATCGCGCGCGAACTGCTCGGGATCGCTGGGCATGCCGGTCTTGGCGTCGGCGGCGAACGGAACCAAATAGCCGGTCACGCCGTCCACCACCACCTCCTTGATGCCGCCGGTGGCGCTGGCCACCACGGCGCACTCACAGGCCATGGCCTCCAGGTTGATAATGCCGAACGGCTCGTAGACGGACGGGCAGCAAAACAAGGCGGCGTGGCTATACAGCTGGATGGTCTCCGCGCGGGTGACCATCTTTTCGATCCAGACCACGCGGGGATGAGTGCGCCGCACGGCCTCTACCTTGGCGCGCATCTCAGCCGCGATCTCCGGCGTGTCCGGGGCGCCCGCGCAGAGCACGACCTGCGCCTCGCTGGGCAGATGCGCGATGGCGTCCACCAAATGGGTCACGCCCTTCTGCCGCGTGATGCGGCCGACGAACAAGACGTAGGGCGCGGCGAGGTCCACGCCATAGGCCTGAAGCGCGGTCCGGTCCGGGGTGCGGCGATATTCCTCCAGGTCAATGCCGTTGTAGATGATGTGCACGCGCTCGGGACGGATGGCGGGATAGCAGCGCAAGATGTCCGCCTTGGTCTCGGCGGAGACGGCGATGATGGCCTCCGCCTGCTCAATGGCGGTCTTCTCCATCCAGGAACTCATGCGGTAGCCGCTGCCGAGCTGCTCTGCCTTCCAAGCGCGCAACGGTTCCAGGCTATGGGTGGTGAGGACCTGGGGCACGCCGTACAACGTCTTGGCCCAAAACCCCGCCATGGCGGCGTACCAGGTGTGGGTGTGAACCAACTGCACGCCGGCGAGATTTTTAATTGCGGTCAGGTTGACGCTCAGCGCCTCCAGCGCGCCCTTGAACTTCTCCTCGGTCCCGTTGGCGATCTCCGCCCAAGGCTGATGCCCGCGGACATGCAGGCGACCTCGGTCCTCGTGCTGATCGCCGAAACAATGCACCTCGACCTCGATGCGGCGGGCCAATTCGCGGCTCAGGTAATCCACATGGACTCCGGCGCCGCCATAGATGTGAGGGGGAAATTCGCGGGTGAACAGAGCAATACGCAACACGGCCTCCCAAGGTGAACTTCCAGATTACCGGATTGGGACGGGGCCGCGTGCGGCGCAGGCGACCGGGTGCAGCTCAGCGGCCCTCGTCTGGGTGCTCCCTTTTGGTCCCGCCCCAAAGCGCGCCGCCGCGCTGTCGGGGACCCCGGGGGCGCTGCGGCTGGGCTGCGATGGCCGGCAGCGTGCGCCCGCTGGCGCTCCGGGCGTCTCCACGTTCCCGCAATTTGGCATACTCGACCGATATGGTGGAATCCGAGCGGCCGGTGGCGGTGGTCAGCGGAGCGTCATCGGGGATTGGACAGGCCGCGGCGCGGCGGCTGCTGCACGAGGGCTGGGACATCGCGGCGCTGGGGCGGCGGCGAGAGCGACTGGAGGCGCTGGCGGCGGAGGCCCCCGCGGGGCGGGTGCTGCCCGTGATCGTGGACCTACTGCAGAACGGCGAGATCGCCGCTGCGGCGGCGCCTATCCGCGCCTGGCGGTCGCGACTGCAAGCGCTGATCACCAGCGCGGGGGATTTTTATGTGCGCGGGATCGCCCAGACCACGGCGGAGGAGTTCGAGCGCATGTGGCGACTGACGGTGGGGGCGAAATTCCTGCTGGTGCGGGAACTGTTGCCGCTGCTGGAGGCCGCGGCCGGCGTTCCGCCGCGGGCGGTGATTCACGTCGCTTCGCTGGCGGCGCATCATCCCTTCGCCGGCGAAAGCGCCTATCAAAGCGCGATGCATGGGGTCATGGGCTTGGCGATGAGCCAGGACGCGGAGCTGCGCGGCCGCGGCATTCGCGTGGCGGTGGTGTCGCCCGGGCTGGTGCGGACAGAGCTGACGGAGCGGGCTTTCGGCCCCGCGGCACTCAAAGAAGCCCTCAATCCCGAGAGCATCGCCGTCTCCATCGGACACCTCATCCAAACGATCCGGGCGGGCGGCTACATCCCGGAGATCTTCCAGGTGCCGGGGAACTGGCCGTAAGCGACCGGCTTCTTGTGCTGGCTCGGCGTGTAACTCGTCGCATTGCCGGCCCTGTGGATTCAATGGTTTACGCCCGCTAATGCGACATTTTTGCGCTCGCGGAGGGCGCTCGTCGGGGCGGGCGGGTGGCGGGACCCTGCCCCCAGCGCCCCTGTCTACAGTTCAGATGCGGGGGCGGCTCTCCGGAGTTGGACCAAAGGCGGGCCAGCCGGGCCGACCACCAGGCGCACCGGTCCTAGTCCAGCGTGGCGCGGGTGGCGGCCAATCGCTCCAGTTGTCGGGCGTATTCCTCGCGTTTCCGCTCCTGGGCCTGGCGGATATGCTCGGGGGCGCGCTGCATGAACTGGGCATCGGCGAGACGGGCCTCCAGTCCCGCCAAGGCGCCCCGCAGCCCGGCGATTTCCTTGTCCAGGCGCTCACGCTCGGTACCCGCGTCGGAAACGGGTAGTTCGAGCAGGAGATCGAAGTCGGGCGTGGACACATGGCCGCGCCCGGCCGCGGCGGGAACGGCCTCCAAGGTCAAAGCCACCTTGGCCAATGCGGCGATCAAGGCCGCCTGCGCCCGAAACGTAGCGGTGCGAGCCCCGTCGCGGCCTTCGACGCGCAGTGGCAGCAGTGCTTTGGGCGGCACTTGGTGCTCCGCCCGTAGGCGGCGGACTTGGTTCACCACCTCCTGCACCACGCTCATTTCCCGCTCCGCCTCCGGTTCCAGAACGCCGGCGGCGGGAAAGGCGGCCAGCGCCAGCGTCGGCGTGGGCGGATGCTCGCCCGCCAGTGTCTGCCACAGCTCCTCGGTGATGAAGGGCATCAGCGGATGGAGCAGGCGCAGGGCGGCGTCTAAGGAATAAAACAGGTCGTCGGCGGTGGCACGGGCCGCGGCATCGTCGCGGCGGCTCAGCCGCCCTATTCTGGACGCTCCCGCTGGTCGCTGCGGCTGGGCTTCGACGGCCGGCAACGGTCGCCCGCTGGCGCTCGGGGCGTCTCCAAGTTGCCGCGTGTTGAGGCTCAGCTTGGCCAACTCCAAATACCAGTCGCAGAACTCGTGCCAGAAGAAGTGATAGAGCCCGTCGGCGGCATCGTGAAAGCGGAACGCGGCCAGGCTGCTGTTCACCCTCTCGGCCAGGCCGTTGAGGCGGGAGAAGATCCAGCGACCGGCCAGGTCGGGGCCCTGGGCGCGCATCACCGCCTGGGCGGGCAGCGGCGGGCGGCGCCAGCCGAACTCCGCCTCCGCCCGCTCCAGGCTTAGGAAGATGAACCGTGCCGCGTTCCAGATCTTGTTAGCGAAGGCGCGGTAGCCCTCCATGCGGGCTTCCGCGAGCGCAATGTCGCCACCTGGGGCGGCCATGGCGGCGAGCGTGAAGCGAACGGCGTCGGTGCCATAGCGCTCGGTCACCACCATCGGGTCAATGACGTTGCCCTTGGTTTTGGACATCTTCTGCTTTTCCGCGTCGCGCACCAGGCCGTGGATGAAGACCTGGCGGAAGGGCGCGGCGGCGGCCAAGCTACGCCCGTCCCGCCGGAGAAAATGCACGCCCATCATGATCATGCGGGCGACCCAGAAGAACAGGATGTCGAAGCCGGTGATCAGCAGGCTGGTGGGGTAGAACGTCGCCAGGTCCGGCGTCTGGTCCGGCCAGCCGAGCGTGGAGAACGGCCAGAGGGCGGAACTGAACCAGGTATCCAGCACATCGGGATCCTGCTCGAGGGGGCCGCCGCAGTTGGGGCACTGCGCCGGATCCTCGCGACTGACGATGATGCAGCCATGGTCGCGGCAGTGCCAGGCGGGGATGCGATGGCCCCACCAGAGCTGGCGGGAGATGCACCAGTCGTGGATGTTGGCCATCCAGTCCAGATAGATGCCGCGGTAGTTGGCCGGGGTGAACGTGATGCATCCCTGCTCAACGGCGGCGATGGCGTCGGCGGCCAAGGTAGCGATCTTGACGAACCACTGGGTTGAGAGGCGCGGCTCGACCACGCTGCGGCAGCGCTGGCAGTGGCCCAGAGCCATGGGGTGCTCCCGCACCCCGGCCAGCAACCCTTGCGCCTCCAGGTCGGCGACCATGCGGCGGCGGGCGTCGAAACGGTCCAGCCCGGCATAAGCGCCGGCGTTTTCATTCATCCGGCCGGCGGCGTCCAGGACCTCAATCTGGGGCAGATGATGGCGCTCGCCGGCGGCGAAGTCGTTGGCGTCATGCGCCGGCGTCACCTTCACCGCCCCGGTGCCGAACTCCGGCTGGGCCAGTTCATCGGCGATGACCGGAATTTCGCGGCCGGTCAGGGGCAGCCGCAGGGAGCGGCCGATCCAGGCTCGGTAACGCTCGTCGCGGGGATGGACGGCGACGGCCACGTCGCCGAGCATGGTTTCCGGACGGGTGGTAGCGACGGTGATGGCGTCGCCCGGCGCACCGGCGAGTGGATAGCGGACGAGGTACAAATGCCCGGTCGTCTCCTCGTGCACCACCTCCAGATCGCTGAGGGCGGTCTGGCAGCCGGGGCACCAGTTGACCATGTAGCGGCCGCGGTAGACCAGGCCTTCTTCGTAGAGGGTGACGAAGACCTCGCGCACGGCGCGGGACAGGCCGGGGTCCAGGGTGAAGCGCTCGCGGGACCAATCGCAGGAGGCGCCCAGGCGGACCATTTGGCGGCGGATGGTCCCGCCGCTCTGGCGCTTCCATTCCCATGCCTTTTCGATGAAGGCCTCGCGGCCCATCTGGCGGCGGTCCTGGCCCTGGCGGCGCAGCTCGCGCTCCACGACCATTTGGGTGGCGATGCCGGCGTGGTCGGCGCCGGGCAGCCACAGCGCGTTGTCGCCGGACATGCGGCGCCAGCGGACAATGGCGTCAATTTCGGTGTGCTCCAGCATGTGGCCCAGGTGCAGGGCGCCGGTGACGTTGGGCGGTGGGATCACCAGCGACCAGGCCGGCCGAGGGCTGGAGGCGGCGGCGTGGAACCAGCCGCTGGTTTCCCAGCGCTCCGCCCAGCGGGGCTCGATGCGGGACGGATCGTAGACCTTTTCCAAAGCGGCGAACATAGGCGATCCCAAATGCGGCGGCGCGGCGGAGGCCGGCCCGGCGGCTACGCCCGCGCGGCGAGGGCCGCCTGCACCCCTTCCGGGCTCTCCACCGCCAGAACGGTTTTGCCGCGATCCAGGCGCTTGACCAGCCCCGAGAGAACGCGGCCGGGCCCGGCTTCGATAAATGTCGTGACCCCGCGGTTCAGGAGCCAGCGCATGGCCTTTTCCCACTGCACCGGCGCGGCGACCTGGCGAATCAACGCGTCGCGGGCCTCTTCGGCGCCTTCGATGGGCTCGGCGTCCACGTTGGTGACCAGCGGGATTTCCAGTTCGCAGAAGAAGGTGTTCCAAAGGTCGCCTTCCAGCACCTCCTGCGCGGGCAGCATGAGGGCGCAATGGAAGGGGGCGCTGACCGGCAGCGGCACGCCGCGGCCCTGGCGGGCCTCGGCCAAGGCCA
>JBOGKW010000065.1:0-16864 GCA_050746205.1 Terriglobales bacterium
GAGCGTGCCAGCGGCGATGGTGACCGTGGCGGCGTTATTGGGCGGATTCGGGGAAATCGAAGCGGGGCTGAGCGTGCAACCGGTGGCGGGCTGGATACAGGTCAGGGCGATCGAGGCATACCCGCCATTGACCGGAGTGGCGATGACCGCGAGTGAAATCGGGGCATCTTGCGCGGCGGCGGGTGGGGGCGTCAGCGCGAGCGAAAAGCCGGGCTGCGGGACTGTGACGGCATAGGTGGCGGTGACGGGCGCGCCGTTGAATTGGCCTTGCACCGTGACGTTGTTCACTCCGACCGAGGCATCGCCGAAGGAAACGGTGAAGCTGGTGCTTTGGCCGGGGTTGAGGTTGCCCACCAGGTTGTTACAGCCGACGACCGGCGTAACGCATTGCAACTGGGTAATGAGCTGGTTGGTCATGCCCGGCACACTCGTGCTGGCGAGGTCGAGGATAATCGTGGCGCCAACCTGCGGGGCCGGGCTCTTTGGATCCAGCGTCAGGCTGAGCGTGGTTTGCGGCGCTGGATTTGCGGTTTCGGCGAAGTGGACCGGCGCCAAGCTGACGCCGGTAGCGCCGCTTGCCTGGCAGCAGGTGGCGGTCAGCGTGACGGCGCCGGGTTTGGCGGGCAGGATATAGGTCACGCTCGCTTGACCGTTGCTACAGGTGGTCGCCGACACCGTCTCGCCGGCTGGGCCAGTGCCTGGCGGGCTGGTACAGGTAAGCGGTGTAAAACTGCCGCCGACGCCGCCGTCGGTGAAAGCGACCGGGACCCCGGCGACAGGGTTGCCGTATGGGTCTTGGACCTCCGCCGCAACGGCCTGCGATAAGGGCAAATTGACGGCGCCGGACTGGCCCGCTCCCGCGGCCGCCACCAGTTGGGCCGGCGCCCCGGCCGGAACGCTAACGGTGAGGGTAGCCTCACCTTGCGGGCTCCCTGCGACGGCGGCGGTGATCGTGATGGGGCCGGCAAGGGTGAGCGGCAGGGTCAGCGAATTGGCGGTTTGGCCCATCGTAGTGGCCGTGCCGCCGGTCGTGGTGGCGGCAGCGGTGAGGGTTCCGGTGGCCACCGGGGGCGAGCCCGCCGTGGCGGTCCAGTTCACCGTCACGTCCGGCGATGGCGCGCCGAAGGCGTTGAGCACCGCCGCGCTCAATGCGACGGTGGCGCCGGGGCCGGTGGGCGTGGAGGCCGCGAGTTGGGTGATGTTTTCTGCAGCTTTGCCGAGTTGAATCGCCCACGCGCCGCGGCCGTTGGTGGCGGCAAGGAGTTCGCGGCTGGCGGAGTCCAGGGTGAGAGTAGTGACCGGGACCATGGGCAAGCCGCTGCCGAGCTGATACCAGGTTTGGCCCAGATCCGGACTGGCGTAGACAGCGCCGCTGGCGAGGCCGGCGTAGATTACGCTGGGGTCCACCGGATCCAGCGACAGAGCGATAACCGGTCGCGGCGGCAGGGAGGCGGCGCCGATCGCGGTCCAGGCAGTTCCCGAGTTTGTGGACAGATAAAGATAGCCGGAGAGCGCTCCGGAGGCCGGCGCAGCTAGGCCGACGATGACGGTGTCGCCGGCTGCGGCAATGGCGGTCACGGGGGCGCCCGAGACCGGCCCGGCCTGCCAGCCGCCGTCGCCCGCGTCGAAGCAGATCTGCCCGCCGCTGCTGCCGGCGGCGAGGATGGGCCCGTTGGCTCCATCAGCGACGGTCAGCGCCGTCACCGCGCCTGCCGGCGGGCCGCCGCACAACAAGGACCAACTGACGCCGCCATCGGAACTGGACCAGGCCTGGCTGTTGGCAAAGTAGATCTGCAGGGCATTCTTCGGGTCCACCACCAACAAGGGCGACGGTCCCGCCACCGGTCCGTCGAAAGGCAACAGCGAGAAGAACGCGCCGCCATCGGTGCTGCTCTCGATGCCACTGATGTTGGGCAGGGCAGCATAGACCGTGTTGGGGTTGTTGGCATCACCGCTGGCGGCGGCGACCATGCCGCCGTTGCTGTTGGGGATGGCGGTGGTCCAGCCGGCCTGGCCGCCCGGAGGCTGAGCGGTGGCGACGCCGCCCTGCTGCGCGCCGACCCACGTTTGGTTGAGCGCTGTGGCGGTCACGGAGGTCAGTTGCAGCGCCGGGAGGCTGCCGGTGATGTCTTGCCAGCTTAGGCTGCCGGCGGGCAAACTCCACAGGCCGTAGCTGGTGGCGGCATCGAGATTGCCGGCGGGTCCGCTGGCGACGACATGTACGGCGCCGGGAATGCCGCTCACCTGAGTCCAATTACTGGCGCCGCTCGGCCAGTCCCACAGACCCGCGCCGCCGAGCCACAGATTGCCGTTGGCATCGAAGGCGATCGCAGCGGGGAAGGCGGCGGCGCCGCCACTGTCGTTGGGGGGACAGCCGTCGCCGGCGCCGGGGGCTATGGGCGAGAAGCTCTGTGTGCCAGCGGCGCTCGTCTCGACCGCAAGGCAAGCGCCGTTGCCGTCCACCGCCAAGGCCGCGATGACGTGGCTGCTGGCGGCTAGATACACCGCCGCTGGCGGCGCCGGCCAGGTCGGAGTGAGCGTCTGCTGGGGCGCGGCGCCGGCAACGCCGGCCGTCAAGTTCCCCCAGTAATCCACGCTGCCGCCGACAGCCGCCCAGGCCAGTGCGCCGAGGCGCGCGAAACCGGTAACCGCCCCGGGCGCCACGTCCGACCATGTCGGCGACGACCCCGTCGCGTCGCCGGTCCACCACACGCCGGCATAGGCCGGGCCCAGGACGGCGACGGCCAGAGCAGGCGCCTGGCTGGCGTCCACGGCGGTGATGGTGTCATTCACGACGGGGCCGAGCGTCTGCCAGGTCGCTCCGCCATTCGTGGTACAGAGCAGTCCGACCGCGCCGACACCCGGGTCGCTAAGGCTGCCGGTGCCCGCGTAGATGGTGCCGCCATCGGGGGTAATCGCAAGGGCGTTGACGGTGAAGGCGCCGAGGCCCAACGGTGCTGCCGCATCGCTGATATTGGTCCATGTCCCCCCGTTATTACTGCTCTCCCAGATCCCGCCCCAACCGGTGGCCGCATAAATGGTCCCAGTGGAGGAGAAGGCCAAGGCGGTGACGTTGCCGCCCACCGGACCGACCTGGTTATCACTGATCGGGTTGGGGCCCAGAAAGGACCACGCCGGACCGGCGGAGGGAAGAGCGGAGGGCGGGCCTTGCGCGGCGGCGCGTAGCAGGGCTAGCCCCAGCAGTAGAATTCCCCAGCGTGCCCAGAACGGGAACCGGGCCGCTGCAAACACCGACGCGCCAGACACGGAAGCACCTGGGTCTCAAGCTATCGCGCGGTGGCTGACAGCGGCCACCCCCGTTGATGGGGGCGGCAGGCCGATTTTCCCACTCTGGGCGGCTCCTCCGCTCAATACGCGGCAACTTGGAGATGCCTCAACCGCCAGCGGGCGTCCGTTGCCGGCCGTCGAAGTCCAGCCGCAGCGACCAGCGGGAGCGTCCAGAATAGGGCGGCTGAGCCGCTCTGCGCGGCGCGCCCTTTGGGAGCCCCTAGGGCGGGGTTTTGCCGGCCTGCGCTCCCGCGCTGCGGGGCGCTAGCGTTGGCGGCACCTTCAAGTCCCCGCGCTCCGCCGCCGCGATCCGGACGCAGGCCGAAGCACCAAGGCGGGCTAAAATGAAGCAGGCCCGCCGAGGGGAAGGCGGGCCCGCGGAATCTGACGTGTGAGGTCAGAATCGTCAGTAGCGCCATCATAGACCCGATGCCGGCGGGTCTGTCAAGATAGTTTGCCCGGCTCGAAATCCCTAAACTGCATTTCCAGCCATGCGTGTCATCGCCGGTCACTACGGCGGCCGCCAGCTGGCCGCGCCACCCGGGCTCGATCTGCGGCCCAGTAGTGACGCGTTGCGCGAGACGCTGTTCAACATTCTGGGGCCCGGCATCCAGGAGGCTGTGTTTGTGGACGCCTGCGCGGGCACGGGCGCGGTGGGCATTGAGGCGCTCAGCCGCGGCGCGGCGGAGGTCGTGTTTTTCGAGATCGCGCGGGCAGCCCTGGCGGTGCTGCACCGCAACCTGGCGCGACTGGGCCAGCCGCCGGCGGCACGCGTGCTGCGGCGGGCCGTACCGGCTGGCTTTGCGCTGCTGGCGCGGCCGGCGGACCTGGTCTTTCTTGATCCGCCCTACGCTGCGGCCGAGGTTTATGAGCGCTGCCTCACCGCCTTGGGTGCAGCCTCCGCGCCCTTGCGCGCCGGGGGCCGCGTGATTGCCGAACACGCGAGGCGGCGGAACCTCGCCGCCAGCTACGGAAGCCTGCGCCGCGTGCGCGTGGTGGCGCAGGGTGACAGCCAGCTCAGCTTTTACACTGCCTAAGAGCGCGCTTTGTCAAGGGGCGGCGCGAAAATAATATGGCCGCGGGATCGTTGTATTTTTGTTGCCGCCGGTGTATCCAATGAATTTGGACCCGGCGGCGGGTTGGGCCTTCCGTCCCGCGCCGGGGTTTGGAGCGGCGATCGGTATCATGCAAATTGCAGCGCCCAATCCGTCAGCCACGGCGGCGCCCGCGGATTTCGAAGCGCCCGAGCGGGAAGCCGCGTTTTTTTACGGCCTGTTCCTGCGCGGCCACTCCTACCAGCAACTGCGCCAGGACATCGACGTGCCCGCCGATGTGCTGGACCGTTGGCAGCGGGCCAGCCGCCGCGATCCGCGCTTCGCTTCCTTGGCGGACCAAGCCCTCGCATACCGGCGCCGTGTGCTGGCGATTTTCAAGTCGCTGGTTTCGACCGAGGGCGTGGCGATTCAATGACCCGAGTGGGAGGACAGGAACCCAACCATGGCCATTAAGCCCGGAGTGACGGCACCGGAAACCGGCATCTATTGGTGCAGCGTATGCAAGCTGCCGGGCCATTTCACCGCCGGCCAGGTGCTGCCGGAATGCCGCAATAAATGCGGCCGGGGCGGCTGGGAGTTCATCCGCTCGCAAGCCGCGCCGGAGGCGCCGTCGGGCGGCTGAGGTTGCGGCTCAGCCCGCCAACGTGGGGCCCCGCTTCGGTTGGCAGCGGCTGCGGAGGCTAAAGAGGGCCGCCCGTTTGCGCATGGGGGGCCTTTACGTTGTCGCGGGCAGCCAGCGCCAGGGCGGCGGCGAGTTCGACGAAAGTCCCGACCTCCCAATCCGCCGCGCCGGCGGCCCAGTCGCGCGGGGTGAAGCCGTATCCGACCGCGCAAGTCCAGGCGCCAGCGCCGCGCCCGGTTTGAATATCCACCACGCTGTCGCCAACCATCAGCGCCGCCTCCGGCGCCGCCGCGCCCAGGATGGCGCGCAAACCCACCGGATCCGGCTTCTTGGCGGCAAAGCTGTCTCCGCCATAGATACCGCGGAAGCAGCCGGCCACACCCAAGCCGCCCAGAATTTCCCGTGCAGGGCGCTCCGGTTTGTTGGTGAGTACCGCCAAGTCGAAACGTTTCGCCAGCACCGGAAGGCATTCCGCCACGCCGCCGTACAGGCGCGTGGCGTCCAAGAAGTGCCCGTCGTAATGGCGCAGCATCGCCGCGGTGGCCGCGGCCACGGTCGCGTCGCTGCGCCGGCCGCCGCTGGCGGCCAAGGCCCGCTCCATCAGCGCCGGCACGCCCTGGCCCACAAAGCCCGCCACCTGCGCGCTGCTCAGCGCTGGGCGGCCCAACTCTGCCAGCACCGCATTGACGCTGGCGGCCAGATCGGCGTTGGAGTCAATCAGCGTGCCGTCCAGGTCGAATACCAGAACGCGCAGTTGGTCGGCGAACGCGGGAACAGTGGAGTTGGGGACGTTGGGCAAGCGGCGCTCCCGGCGACGGCGAATAATTCGCGCTGCTCCGGCGGCGCCGGAGCCGTGGCGGGGGCGCGAGCGGTGACGCGCTGGTTACTTCTTCTCTTCCGCACCCGCCGCGGTGCCGGCAGCAGGAGGATTGGCGCTGTTTTTGCTAATCGCGTTCTTGAATTCCCGAATGCTCTCGCCCAAACCCTTGCCCAGTTGCGGCAGCTTGGAGGGTCCAAAGATCAGGACACAGATCGCCAAAATGATCAGAAGGTGCGTCGGTTCGAAAATGCCATCAAACATGGGATTTGCCCGCTTCAGTATACCGCGCCTGCGGAGGTGCAAAACCAATCGGCATCGGGCTGCGGGTTTTGGCCCTTGGGCGAGGTGGGCCAGCTCTCCTCCCGGCCACGGTCCCGAGGCCGCACGGCTGCCCGGCGCACGGGCCTTCCGCGGAGCCGGCGGCCAGCACCAGAATCAGCTTCTCCGCCTTCTTTCCTCTTGACCCCGCGGTTAGCGCCCGCTTATATTTAGCACTTGGCGTGACCGACTGCTAGCGCCTGCCGGGCAGTTTTGGCAGTCCAAGCGAAAGACTGCTTGCTGGCTCTGGAGGTCCGGTGTGCGCCGCCCACGATACAAGGAGAATGCATATGGCCAATGTCAGACCACTTCACGACCGTCTGCTGGTGCGGCGGATCGAGGAAGAAGAAACCGTGCGCGGCGGGATCATCATTCCCGACAGCGCCAAGGAAAAGCCTCAGGAAGGAGAGGTGGTTGCCGCCGGCAACGGCAAGGTGACCGAGGAGGGCAAGGTGCTGCCGCTGGACGTGAAGGAAGGCGACCGCATCCTGTTCGGCAAATATTCCGGTAATGAGATCAAGCTTGACGGCGAGGAACTGCTGATCCTGCGCGAGGACGAAGTACTCGGCGTGCTCAACAACGGCGCCAAGCCCGCCAAGAAGTAGGGATCGCTCAAGCAAGAAGGAGATATTCGATATGGCGAAACGAATTGTGCAAGGAGAGAACTCCCGCCACGCGATTCTGCGTGGCGTCAACACCCTGGCCGACGCGGTCAAGATCACGCTCGGGCCCAAGGGCCGCAACGTGGTCATCGAAAAGAAATTCGGCTCCCCGACCATCACCAAGGACGGGGTCACGGTGGCCAAGGAAATCGAGCTGAAGGATTCACTCGAGAACATGGGCGCGCAGATGGTCCGTGAGGTCGCCTCCAAGACCAGCGACGTGGCCGGCGATGGCACCACCACCGCCACCGTGCTGGCCCAGGCCATCTTCCGCGAGGGGGTCAAGTCCGTCGCCGCCGGCGCCAACCCCATGGCGCTGAAGCGCGGCATTGACCGCGCTGCCGCGGCCGCGGTGGAAGAGGTGAAGAAGCTGTCCAAACCGGTGCAGGGCGACATGATCGCCCAAGTCGGAACGATCAGCGCCAACAACGACTCCACCATTGGCACCATCATTGCCGAGGCCATGAAGAAGGTGGGCAAGGATGGCGTCATCACGGTCGAGGAGTCCCGCACCATGGAGACCCAGCTCGACGTGGTCGAGGGCATGCAGTTTGACCGCGGCTATCTGTCGCCGTACTTCGTCACCGATCCGGAGCGGATGGAGGCGGTGTTGGAGGACCCCTACATCCTGATCCATGAGAAAAAGATCAGCTCGATGAAGGATCTGCTGCCGCTGCTGGAGCAGATCGCCCGGGCGAGCAAGCCGCTGGTGCTGATCGCCGAGGATGTCGAGGGCGAGGCGCTGGCCACGCTGGTCGTCAACAAGCTGCGCGGCACGCTGCATTGCTGCGCGGTCAAGGCCCCAGGCTTTGGCGATCGCCGCAAGGCGATGCTGGAGGACATCTCCATCCTGGCCGGCGGGCAGTTCATCAGCGAGGAGTTGGGGATCAAGTTGGAGTCGGTGCAGCTGAACCAGCTGGGCCGCGCCAAAAAGATCACCATCGACAAGGACAACACCACCATCGTCGAGGGCACGGGCAAGAGCAACGCCATCGAGGGACGGGTGAAGCAGTTGCGGACCCAAATTGACGAGACCACATCCGACTACGACCGGGAGAAGCTGCAGGAGCGGCTCGCCAAGCTGGTCGGCGGCGTGGCGGTCATCAAGGTGGGCGCCGCGACCGAGACCGAGATGAAGGAAAAGAAGGCTCGGGTCGAGGATGCCATGCACGCCACCAAGGCCGCGGTCGAGGAGGGCATCGTTCCCGGCGGCGGCGTGGCGCTGATTCGCGCCGAAAAGGGCCTGGACGCCCTGACCACGGACGACGCCGACGAGAAGACCGGCATCCAGATCGTGCGCCGGGCACTCGAGGAGCCGCTGCGGCAGATCGCCCACAATGCTGGTCGCGAGGGCGCCATCATCGTTGGCAAGGTCAAGGAATCCAAGGAGAGCGGTTTCGGCTTCAACGCCCAAACCGAAACCTACGAGGACTTGGTCAAGGCGGGCGTGATTGATCCCGCCAAGGTGACCCGCTTTGCGTTGCAGAACGCGGCTTCGATCGCCGGCCTGATGCTCACCACCGAGGCTCTGATCGCCGACATCCCGGAGGAGAAGAAGGATGCCATGGCGGCCGGACCGGGCGGCATGGGCGGCGGCATGGGCGGCATGTACTAAACGGGAGAGGGCCGGGCCGGGGCGGCACCGCCTCGGCCCCCGGCTACTCACAATCCGTTCGATCTCGGGCGGGCCCTTGGGCCCGCTCTTTTTTTGGCATCCGGTCCGGCGCCCGGGGGCGTGGGCGCCGGGCCCGCACCGCTGGAATCCCCCGGGCCTTGCCGCGCTTGACCGCCGTCTCAACGCACCGGTGCGCGCCACCCGTTGCTACGATGGCTCGTCGGGTAGCTGGCCAGCGGCCTGCGGCTGTAAAGCAAATGTTCTGACCGGAAATGGCTAGCGAGGGCTCTCAGCTCTCGCGCGCAGCGGCTTCCAAGGTGGGCAGGTCCATCTTGACCATCCCCATCATGGCCTGCATGGCTTTAGGGTGGCTGATCAATTCGCCGATATTGCGCGGCACAATCTGCCAGCATAGGCCGAAGCGGTCTGTGAGCCAGCCACAAGCCATGGGTTTGCCGCCTTCGATCAACTGGTTCCAGTAGGTGTCGATTTCACTCTGGGAATCGCAGCGGACGAAGAACGAGAAGGCGGGATTTAGCTGATGCGCGGGGCCGCCGTTGAGGAAGACCATCTCCTGGCCCTCAAGCTCGATCGTTATCGTGGCAATCTTGCCTGCAGGCCAGGGACCGACACCTTTGGAACGCAACTCATCAAGCCTGCGCGCATGCGGGAAGACGCTCAAGTAGAACTCGGCGGCCTCTTCCGCGTTGTCGTTGAACCACAGGAACGGCGCGAGTCTATCCATGGCTGTCATGGTACCAGCCGGCCCGGGAGCGGCTGGTGAAGCATTTCTCTGAGCGAAGGCTCCCGATGGCCAGAGCCGGGAGCAACTACCCGCTCGCGGCTACCCCCGTTGGCGCGTCCCCAATTGGGCGAATTGACCTGTTGGCCGCAACGGGTGCCTTCTAGTCAGGCAGTCGCAGGTGCGCCCGTGCCCGACTTTCGCCGCTATTACCGTCCATCCGTGCTTGTGTTGTGCGCCACGGGCCTACTGGCGGCGCAGCAGGTCGGTGCGCCGCCGCCGGCGCGCCTGGCTGCCGGTGACCAGATTCAGGTGCACGTCTTCCAGACGCCGGAGCTCGACACCACGGCGCAGATCGGCCCCAACGGAGAGGTCGTGATGGCTGCCGCCGGGCCGGTGCGGTTAGCTGGCCTGAACCTCGCCCAGGCGCAGCAGGCCATTGCCGCGCGGTTGAAGGCGAGCCGCTATTTGTTGGCGCCTCAGGTCAGCGTGCTGGTGCTGCGTTACGCCGGCCAGCCGGTGACGGTGCTGGGGGCAGTGAAATCACCGGGACTGTACTGGGTGCGCCACAACTGGAGCCTTCTGGACATCCTGGCTCGCGCCGGGGGGGTGGACAACGGCGCCGGCGAGGCGGTGCTGGTGCGGCAGCCGGCGGCGCCCGGCCGCGCGGCGGCGACGCTGGCGGTGGATCTGAACGGGCCGGACGCCGAAGCCGCCGCGGTAGTGTACGTGCGGCCGAATGCGGTGGTGCAGGTGTTGGCGCCGGGGCGGCTGTATGTCGGCGGCGCGGTCAAGCGCCCGGGTGGGTTCGCGTTCCCGGCGTACGGATTGACGCTGCTGGAGGCCGTCAGCATGGCCGGGGGCACCGAGTTCGGCGCCGCCGGCGCTCGCACCTGGATCGTGCGCACCGGCGCCAATGGGCGGCGCACGCGGCGGATCGTGAACTTGGGGCAAATCAGGAGCGGGCGCGCCCACGACCCCCGGTTGCAGCCGTTCGATCTGGTCTACGTGCCCACTGACACCGGGAAGATCGCCTTAATGCGCGGACTGGAGACGGCCGTGGCCACCGGCGCCGCCATCGTTACAGGCATTATCGTGTTCCGGCGGTGATGCCGCGCCGCCGGCCACCTTTTCCGCATGCCTCAGATCGCACCCATCTCCCGCCCCCCGGGCGCGCCGCGCCTCCCGTCCGGCCCGCCGGTGATGACCGCGCACCAATGGCTGGCCGTGGCGCGGCGGCGCTGGCGCTGGTGCCTGGGGCCGCCGCTGGTGGCGGTGCTGCTGGTGGCGCTGGCGGCGCCGCGGCTGCCGAGTTGGTATCAGGCGCAGGTCTTGCTGCGGGTGAGCGATTGGCGGGACCCCGCCGCACCGCCCGGTTCCGAGGCCGCCGCCGCGGCCACCTTGGCGGCGGCGGCCATGGCCGTCAGCCCGCAGGTGATGGCCCCGGTGGTCGCGGGCTTGAGGCTGACGCGGGCGCCGGAATTTGCGCCGCGCCATCGTTGGCGGGACTGGATGCAGCGCGCCGCGCTGATCGCCGGCGGCGCGGAGCGCAGGCTGGCGGCTCCGTGGCGGCGCGCCGCCGCGTCGGCGCGGACGGCAGCCGCCGCGGGGGATCCCATTGCCGCGCGGGGCGGGAGCGGGGCCGCCGCATCCCGGCGCTTGGTCCGCACTGGGGCCGCCGCGCCGCCGCCGGGGGCCGCTGTAGCCGCCGACGCGGTTGCGCCCGTTTGGTTGGCGCCGTTGCCCGTTGCCCTCCCGCCCGCGCCTGTCGCGGCGGCGAGGAGCCGCGCTGGGCGCCGGCCCGCGTTCGTGACCAGTGCTCGGGGCCCAGCCGCCGCCGCGACCCTCGGAGGCGTCGTCCCGGATGGGGCGGCTGAGGCGCTCCGCGCAGGGCCAGGTTCGGCCGACGGTGGCGAGGGGCCAGCCGCCGCCGCCATCGCCGCCACCCTTGTGACGCGCTTTAGCGCGCAGCCGGAGGCGCATGGCGATTTGCTGACGCTGAGCTACCGCGATCCCAATCCCCAGGTGGCGGCGGCCATCGCCAATGCCGTTGCCGCCGAACTCCAGGCCCAGGTCCAGGCGCGCGAGGGAGCGACGCTGCGGCGTCGCGCCGGCTTCTTGGCCACGCAGTTGGCGGCGGCGCAGGGGCAGTGGCGCGCCGCGTCGCAGGCCCTGATGGCCTTTCGTGCCGCCCACGCCGCCGATGCCGCGGACCCGCGGCAAAGCGCCGCCATGGCCCGCCTAATGGCGCTCAGCCAGGCGCTTACCCAGGCTGACGTTGACCTCTGGCGGCAACAGGCGCAGGTTGCCGCCGGCAGCGGGCCGCCCGGCCCGGCCGCGGTCCAGGCCAGCGCCGGCGCGCAGTCGCGCCTGGCCGAGCTTTGGTTGCAGCGTGCCGAATTGGCGGAACAAGAAAGCCGCCTAGCCGCACAGTACGGCCCCGCGGCGTTGCCCTTGGTGCAAGCGCGCCGGGCCTTGGCCAGCGTCCAAGACAGCCTGGCGCGCTATCGCCGGGCGCTGCTTTCCGGCCATCGTATTTCCGCCCGCGCCGACCGCTGGGAGCAGGCGCGTTTGCAAGCGGCAGTCGGGCGGGAAGGGCAGCTCTTGGCGGCGGCCGAGCGCAACGGCGCGCAGGACGCCATGCTGGCCGCCCGCCTGCGCGCCCGCCAGGACCTATATCAGGATCTCTGGCGCAAGCAGCGCCAGCTCATCTTGCAGCGCGGCTGGACTGCGCCCGCGGTGCAGGTGCTGGCGCCCGCCACCGTTCCCCGCCACCCGGTGCGCGTGACTTGGCCCTGGGCGCTGGCCGCGGCGGCGTTGTTGGGTTCGCTTGCGGGCTTGGGTGCGGTGGCGGTGGGGGAGTTGGCGGCGCCGCGGCTGCGCCTGGACAACGCGGCGGCACTGGGCGTGCCGCTGCTCGGCGCTCTGCCGCCGCGCACCGGCCCGGGGTGGGACCGGGCGTTGGATGACCTGTGGATCACTTTGGTGATGGCGGCCACACAGGAGACGACTCTTTTGTTTACCAGCGCTGGTCCGGGCGAGGGCAAAACCACCGTCGTCGCCGCCCTGGCCGAGCGGCTGCAGCAGGCGGGCCACTCCGTGCTGTTGCTGGACTGCCACTTCGCCTCGCCGCGCCTGACCGTGCAGCGAGCCGCGCGCCCGGCCCCGGGGTTGGGCGAGTACCTTAGCGGCCGCTGCGGCCTTGAGGCGCTGTTCACCGCCGCCACGGCCGCGCCCGTCCCCGCCCTGGCCGTCGTGCCCGCCGGCCAGTGGCGGCCGGAACTGACGGGCGCGTTGGCCAGCCCCGCCTTCGCGCGCCTGCTGGCCCAGGCCGCGAAGCGCTTCGATTGGGTGTTGCTAGATGCAGGCGCCGTCAGCGCCCAGCCCGAGGTGCGGCTCCTCGCCCATGTCAGTGATGCCGTCATTCTGGTGGCCGCCGAGGGCGAGGCGCCGTTCGCCGGCGCTCAGCAGGCGGTGCGGACGCTCCGTTCCGGCACGGCGAAAAAGTTGGCTTTAATCCTAAACAGCCTCCCCGCGGATGCCCAGCCGCTGGCCGCTCTGCCGACGGCGGCTCTGCCGTGCGCCCCCGCCGCCGCGACCACCGCCGCGGCCGCGCACTAGAGGTCGCAGCTTTTTGGAAACCGCTTGGCTGGCGTTTCCATCTAAAATGGGTTAATCCTAGGGTGAGTCTTTCAGACACATCCAACCGGAGGGGATCAGTGAAGACATTTCGCTTGGCCATCGTACTGGGCTGCGTGCTGGCTTTGGCTGGCCTCGCCTCGGCACAATCTGTGGATGCCTACTTCGGGCTCAATGCGCTGACGGCCTCGCGCTCCCCCGGCCTGCCGTATTTAGGCGGCGGCACCTACATGAATTTCGGCGGCGATCTGGTCTTTTTCCATGGCTTGGGTTTCGGTGCCGAGGCGGCGTTTCGCGCCTCGCAGACCGCCTACCTCGTGCCCGGTTCAGCTGCGACCCTAGGCTACGACCAGCCGGTGCGGCCGCTGTTCTATGATTTCAACGCGGTCTGGGAACCGGCTTCCTTGCCCTGGGTGACGCCGGTCATCGAAGCCGGCATCGGCGCCGCCAGCTTTCGTTTCTACCAGGACTACTACACCTGCGGCACCTTCAGCGGCTGCACGGACTACGCCAGTTCGAACCATCTGATGCTGCACCTGGGCGTGGGGGCGAACTTTTACGTCACCAGCCACATCTTCATCCGGCCGATGGCGGACCTGTATGTGATTCGCCACGACTATGAGTTTGGCGCCGGCACGGCCCGGCAGTTTGGCGTCGCCGTTGGCTATACGCTCCGCTCCACGCCTTTTTAAACGGCGCGGGCAGCGACTTGTGAGCTACTCCGCCTTGTGAGCCCATCGGGCCACAAGCGGAAACCATCAAAACGCGCGGCCGGCCCTTGGCGGGAAGGGACGGCGCGGGCGAGGAGGCGAGGGATGATCTACAAATTGTGTGCGGTTTGCCAAAAATACTTCGCCGGCGAGCTGGACGGCAGCTACACCTGTCCCGACTGTCGCGCTCGCGAGCCCTATGCCCGTTCGGCGGCGGCTGCGGCTGGCGCCGGCGGCGCCGTCGGCACGCTCGCCGCACCCAACGCCCCCCGCGCCGCGTAGGGACGGCATGCCGGTCCTGGCCGCCTGTCGCGGCAACCTGGAGACGCCCCGAGCGCCAGCGGGCGTCCGTTGTCGGCTGTCCCACCCCAGCATGCGCCGCTGCATGCTGGGGACCGCGTGAAGGCCCAGCTGCAGCGACCCCGGGAGCGTCCTGGATAGGGCGGCTGAGCCGCTGCCGAGGCGGCGATGGCTGATGCCAGGGTGGGTCTTTCAGACACATCCCCCGGAGGGGATCGGTGAAGACATTTCGCTTGGCCGTCGTACTGGGCTGCGCGCTGGCTTTGGTTGGCTTCGCCTCGGCACAATCCGTGGATGCCTACTTCGGCCTGGATGCGCTGATGGCGTCGCATACCCCTGAATTTGCGTATTTAGGCGGCGGCGCATATCTGAACTTTGGCGGCGACGTGATTTTTTTCCACGGCCTTGGCGTCGGCGCCGAGGTGGCCCTTCGCGCCGCGCGGATTCGGTTTTATCTAGCCACGGCGCCGCCTGGATACCAAGCGCCGGAGACGCCGCTGTTCGTTGACTTCAACCTGGTTTGGGAGCCGGCCCCGCACTTGAAATCTCGGGTGGCGCCGGTCATCGAGGCCGGCATCGGCTCCGCCAGCTTCCGCTACTACGAGCCCTTCAACCTCAACGCTCCCGTCTACTGCTGCGAGCCCCCCCTCTCCGGCTTTGACGCCAGCAGCGCGAACCACTTGATGCTGCACTTGGGTATCGGAGCGAACTTTTACGTCACCAGCCATGTCTTCATCCGGTCCATGCTGGACGTCTACCAGCTTGGGACTGACAACGAGTTTGGCACCGGCAGACCCTGGCAACTTGGCGCCTCCATCGGCTACACGTCCACCGCCCCACCCCAGTAGGCGGCTCGGCCAGCGACTTGCGAGCTACTCCGCGTTGTGGGAGCATCAGGCCACAAGCGGAAACCATCAGAACGCGTGACCGGCCCTTGGCGGGAAGGGCCGGCGCGGGCGAGGAGGCGAGGGATGATCTACAAATTGTGCGCGGTTTGCCAAAAGTACTTCGCCGGCGAGTTGGACGGCAGCTACATCTGCCCCGACTGTCGCGCTCGCGAGCCCTATGCCCGTCCGGCGGCGGCTAGCGTCGGCGGCGCGGTCGGTACGCTCGCCGCGCCCAGCGCCCCCCGCGCCGCGTAAGGACCGCATGCCGGCTTTGGTAGCTTGTGCCGACGCAGCCCTGGCGCGAGCCGCGGCGCAGCATCTGCTGATCCAATGCGCCGCGCTGCGCGACGCCGGGGTCCATCTGCTTTGGCTGGCGCTCGGCCCGGCGCCGGGATTTCCCGCAGTGACGGACGCCGCCGCCATGGACGCCGCCTGGGAGCGTGAGGAAACGCCCACGGCGGCGCTGGGTGCGCCGTTGTCGGCATCGCCCGCGGAAGATCAAGCCGCCGCGCTGCCGGCTTGGCTGGCGGCGCAGCTGGCCGCCGGAGAGTTTGATCGTGTCTTGGTCCTTGCCGCGGGCGCAGCCTTCAGTCCCACCGAAACGGCCCTGGCGCGATCCCTGCTCGCCGCCGGCGCCGAAGCGGTGGAACTGTTGCCGCTCTCCGGTCTCGGGGAGTTGAGCCAAAGTTGGATCAGCGGCCGCCGCGCCACAGCTAGCCTGCTGGCCTAAGCGCCTCGCGGCGACGTGGAGGCGCCCCGAGCGCGGGCGGGCGTCCGTTGCCGGCTGTCCCACCCCAGCATGCGCCGCTGCATGCTGGAAACCCCGTCGAGGCCCAGCCGCAGCGACCCCGAGGTCCCCAGCGCGCAACGGCGTGCGCTGGGGTGGGACCAGCGGGAGCGTCCAGAATAGGGCGGCTGGGGCGCTCAACCTGTCCGGGCCAGCAGGTCGGTGAGGAACACCGTTCCCACTAGGCGGTTCTCCGCATCCACCACGGGTAACTGGTGCGCCCGTTCGCGCAGCATTAAATCGCGAACTTGGAGCAGTTCGGACTCCGGATGACAGGCGGGGGGATCGCGGCGCATGATTTCCTCCGCCGTGGCGCCGCGCGGGTCCCGCCCGCCGGCCACTACCGAAAGGCAGAGGTCCCGCTCCGACACCGTGCCCAGCAGCCGCCCGCTTTCCGGCTCAATCACCGATACCCGGTGCACGCTATAGTCGCGCATGACGCTGGCCACGACTTGCGCGGATTGCCCCGCAGTGCACCAGGCCGGCGTGGCGCGCATCACCGCCGCGATGTTCAGTTGGTTTGATCGCACGTTCCAGGGTACGCCTCGCGGCACCTTGGAGACGCCCCGAGCGCCAGCGCGCGTCCGTTGCCGGCCGTCCCACCCCAGCATGCAACGGCGCGCGCTGGGGTGGAGCGGCGCGCTTTGGGGTGGGACCAGTGGGAGCGTCCAGAATAGGGCGACTGATCCGCGGTACGCCAGTGCCGCCGCGACTAGAACCCGGTCAATACGCCCCGGCCGGCGTGGGCGCCTCGGCCGCGATCGGCGCCAACTCTAGTCGCCGCCGGCATTCGTCCAGAATCGCCGCCGTCCGCGTGGCGCCGATGCGGCTCACGCCCAAGGCCCGCGCCTCCAGCAGCGCGTCGAAGGTTCGGATGCCCCCCGCCGCCTTCACCCCCACCCGGGCGGGGCAATGCCGCCGCATCAGCGCCAGGTCGTCCATGGTAGCGCCGCCGCTGCCGAAGCCGGTGGAAGTCTTCACCCAATCCGCTCCCGCCGCGGCGCAGATCTCGCACAGCCGGATTTTGCCGCCGGTTTCGAGGTAACAGTTCTCGAAGATCACTTTGAGCTTGGCGTCCGCGCCATGGGCCGCCTGCGCCAGCTCCTCGATCTCCTCCGCCAGGTACTCCCAATCGCTGCTCCGCGCCCGGCTGATATTGGCCACCATGTCCAGTTCCACCGCCCCGGCGCGCAGCGCCTCCTCCGCCTCCGCCCGCTTGGCGCCGATGGTCTGGCTGCCATGCGGGAAGCCCACCGTCGTGCCCGGCCCCACCGCGCTCCCGGCCAGCAGCTCCACGCAGCGCGGCAAGTAGTGCGGCATCACGCACACCGTCGCCGTCTCAAACGCCAGCGCCAGCCGAATGCCCGCCTCCAGTTCCAGGGTGGTCAGCACCGGGTTGACCAGCGAGTGGTCAATCAT
>JBOGKW010000066.1:0-16454 GCA_050746205.1 Terriglobales bacterium
CCCCAGCATGCGCCGCTGCATGCTGGGGACCCCGTCGAAGCCCAGCCGCCGCGACCAGCGGGCGCGTCTAGGATAGGGCAGCTGAGCCGCCATCAGGCTATAGCTCGGAGGCGACGCAGCGCAGCGCTCCAGCCGGCAGGCCCGGGGCCTGGCCGCGGTGCGCCAAAAACCACCGCTCTCCTGGACCCGCCTGGCTCACCGGCGGCAGCGGCGCGACGGGGCCCGCCGGGTCCAGCAGCGCCAGATACCGCAACACCGGATGGAGCGCCTCTGCCGCCGGCAGCGGCGGCGGCGTCCACGCCCTTCCCGCGCCCGCCGCCTCGGCTCCGCCCCCCGGGGCAAAGCCGGGCGCGGCGTTTGCGCCCGTGAACTCGATCCAGTCTCCCGCTGCCACCGCCGCCCAAATCAGCGAAGCGCAACGCTCGATTGCCTTTTCGATTTGCTCCGCCCTTGCCCAGCCCGGCGCCAGCGCCACCACCACCCGCAACCGCTGATCCTGGTCGCGGCTGAACTCTCGCACCCTCAGCTCCCCGGTCTTGGCGCTGGCCTTCCAATGCACCAACCGCAGGCTGTCGCCCGCCGCATGCGGCCGCAGGCGGTAGAGGTCCTCGCCCGCACCTGTTTGGGCGGCTGCGAGGTGCGCCCCATCCACAGCCCAGGCCGACATTCCTTCCGGGGCGGTCGTAACCGCTGGGTACACGACCAAGCTGGCGCCCGCGTCTCCAGCCGCCAGCGGTCGAAACCGCCGCCGCTTCTCCAGCAGGCCGAATGGGAATCGCGTCGAGAGCGAAAATGCCGCCGCAGCATATCGGCCCCGGCGCGGAAACGTGATGTCACTGGTCGCGGCGGCGTTCCGCCGCGCCGGCACATAGGCGAAGTACGCCGCCTGCATTGCCGCCCCCGGCGCCGCCGCCCGCCGCTTTCGCCAGCCCCGGCCCATTTCCACCGCCACCGGCGTGCTGCTAGCGGCTAGCCGCAGGGAATAACTGGGCAGCAGCCGCTTCTGATTGCCCAGTCGCAGGCGCACGGGCGCCGGCTGTCCCGCGAAGGCGTGCTCGGGCCATTCCAAATCCAGCGTCAACCCGGCCAAATTGAATGCCGAAAAGATTCCCGACGTCACCAGCGCTCCCAGCAGCGCCGCGACGACGAGATAAATGAGGTTGTTGCCGGAGTTAACCGCCGCCGCCACCAGAATGATCAGCGCCCCCAGAAACGGAAGCCCAGCGGCCGTCACCCGCACCTGGGTGCCCCGCGGCCGTTGTCCGACCCGCCGCTTCCAGTCCCGCCGCAGGCCGCGAACCAGCGGCGGCAGCGCACACGCCAATGCCGCCACCAGCAGCGCCGCGGAGACCGCTGCCAACGTCACTTCCTCTAGGCCGTCGGCCACGCGCCCCGTGGCCGACGCTGCGATAAACGCCAGCGCCAACAGCGCCACGATCCCCAGCCCCCGGCGCCAGCCGAAAGGCGTGGCGGCGGGCCCCGCGGGGACAGCGGAGCCGTTGACTTCGTCGGGCCGTCCCTGCCGGCGCGGCATATCACCGATTCTACCGTGGGGTGGCCGTAGTCCGGCTGGACTGGGGTGAGGAACAGGGCTGGGCGTGGGCCCCGGGGAGCGCCTGCGGGCGCTGTTCAGCGGGAGTGGTATTCTGGCGCGGATCCCAGTGACAGGAAACGGGGGGTATCAATGGCGACTTTCGAGCGAGGCACCGCGGCCGGGCGGCTGGCGGTAATTTTTGGATTCATTGCGCTTGCGGCCGGCACCGCGGTGGCGCAGTTGGGCCAGGAGCCGCAAGTCCACGCCAACCGCACCATCACCTTCCGCGTGTTCGCTCCCACCGCCAAGACCGTAGCGGTTACCGGCGAATGGAGCCGCCGCAATAAACCCACGGCGATGACACGCAATGGTTTTGGGCTGTGGACCGCCACCGTCGGGCCCGTCCGGCCGGAGATCTACCAATACAGCTTTGTTGTGGATGGCGTCTCGGTGGTGGACCCCAGGAACGCTTGGGTTAAGCCCAGCAGCATTTGGGGCAACGGGAGCTTGGTGGAGGTTCCGGGCCGGCGCCCTGCCTATTACGACGAGCAAAACGTTCCCCACGGCGTGGTGACCCAGTGCTATTTCTATTCGCGCGCGCTCCGCGCCGAGCAGCCGTTGGTGATCTACACGCCGCCACACTTTGACCCCAGCGGCCATAGCCGCTACCCGGTGCTGTATCTGCTCCATGGATATGGAGATCGCCAAACCGCCTGGGTGGTCGCGGGGCGCGCCAACTTCATTGCCGACAACGCCATCGCCCAGGGTGCGCGGCCGATGATCATCGTCATGCCCTTGGGCCAGACCTTGCCCGACCCACGTTTCTCTCGGGGTCAGCTCGGCCCGTGGATGGCGCAAAATTTGGCCCGCGAGGCGGCGGAAGTAACCGGTGACATCATTCCATGGGTCCAGGCGCACTATCCGGTGCGCACCGACGTCAACGGCCGCGCTATCGCCGGCCTTTCCATGGGCGGAGGCCAGGCGCTCCACTTGGGCCTGACGCGCCGCGACCTGTTCGGCTATGTCGCCGGGTTCAGCGCCTATCTGCCCGGTTCCGGCGTGATGGCCGCCGCCAGGGAACCCGAGCCGACCAGCCGCAACTTGCAGTTGCTCTGGCTTTCGGTGGGCCGCCAGGATGGGCTGCTGCGCGCCAACCAAAGACTGGCCCGGGCCTTGCGCAGCCATGGCGTGCCCAACGTTCATTGGGAGATCAGTTGGGGCCACCACCAGTGGGCGGTCTGGCGGCTTTACCTCAGCCAATTGCTGCCGCTGCTGTTCCAAACGAACCCCGCCACCGCCATAGCCGCTGCTCGCTAGCGCTCCGCGCGGGATGAATGGGAGGGGGGGCCGCCGGCCGGTCGCGGCAACTTGGAGACGCCCCGAGCGCCAGCGGGCGTCCGTTGCCGGCCGCGTACCAACCCAGCATGCGCCGCTGCATGCTGGGGACCCCGTGGAAGCCTAGCCGCAGGCCCCGCTAGCGGCGGGGCCATCCAGAATGGGGCGGCTGAGCCGCGAGCGCGGCTTACGCGGGCTCAGTGCTTCGTCCCGTCCTGCAACCGGCCCACCGCGCGTGCCAAATCGCGAACCATCCGGTGCAACTCGCCTAATTTGGCGAAGGCGGCGGTGCTGCGTAGCCATTGGCGATGGTCGAAGGCAGGCGAGCCGCTATACACGCCTCCGGCCTCAAGATCGCCATGGGTGCCGCTCTGCGCGGTGATGATGGCTCCCGGCCCGATGGTGCAATGTCCGGCTACCCCCACTTGCCCAGCCAGCAGGGCACCGTCACCGATATTCGTGCTTCCCGCCATGCCCACTTGGGCGCACACGATGACGTTCTCTCCCAACCGGCAGTTGTGCGCCACTTGCGCAAGGTTGTCAATTTTACTGCCGGCGCCAATCACGGTCGCGCCGAGCACCGCGCGGTCCACGCAACTGTTGGCCTGGATCTCCACCCGGTCGCCGATCTCCACACTGCCGGTTTGGGGAATCTTGGCATGCCGTCCGTCCGCCTGGCGGGCGAATCCGAAACCGTCACCCCCAATCACCACGCCCGGCTGTAGGATAACCTCGTCGCCGATTCGCGTTCCCTCGCGCACCACCGCGTGTGCATGGGCGACAAAGTTTCGGCCAGCCACCACGTTCGCGTACAAGACGACGTGTGGGTGAAGCACGGCATTTTCCCCCAGGTGGCAATGCGCCCCGACCACCGCGAAGGGCCCGATGGACGCGCCTCGGCCGATCTCGGCGCTGGCATCCACGCAAGCTAGGGGATGAATGCCGAGCGCGGGGCGCGGGGCGGGCGGCCGCAGCAGCGCCAATGCCCGTGCCAGCGCAAGTTGAGGCTCGTCACAGCGCAGCAGCGGGGGCGAGGGCGTGGCCGCGGGCGCAAACTCCCGCCCCACGAGCAATGCGCCGGCCTGCGTGGCGGCCGCAGCGGGCCCATAGCGGGCATCGGTGACAAAACTCAAATCGCCCGGTCCCGCCTCGGCCAAGGTGGAGATCCCATGGATCGGCGTCTCCGCATCGCCTTCCAACTCGACGCTTAATACCCGGGCCAGTTCGCCGAGGCGGATGGGGAGGGAAGGAGCGGTATCAGGGGGCATCGGAGGTGGAAGGCGTGGCCGTGGAGGGCTGCGGCGAGGAACTCGGGAACAGGCCAAACTGTTGCGCGTTTTGCGGCGCGGTTCGCCGGCCCCGGCCCACCACGCCCAACACGGTGGCTTCGGCCATGGCCTCACGCGGAATATAGACCCGCTGGAACGGCGCGTTTGCCGCTGGGGGCAGCAAAAACAGCCCCGTGCCATCTAATTCCGCCAGCTGGTTAGCCAGCACGCCATGAAACGACTCGCCGTCGGGAAAATCCACCCGCACCCACAACCCCGGTACCCGCGGCCGCGCCGCCGCCAGGCGCAGGTTGGCCAGGGCCGGGAGTACGTCAAAGCCGCTGATGAAGAAAATGCCCTTCACCTCGCCCGCGGGCAACTCCGTGACCTGACCCCCAAGGGACAACCATTGCACACGCCCGCGCTGCCGCAGCCGATGGGGGTCAAGGTGGCCGCACTGCCATCCCCGCTCCCGCGTCCGCACCGCGATTTTCTTGTGGGTCGAAGCCATCGGCAAGCCCCGAGGCTCCCGCGATCGCTGGGAGACGCCCCGCCTCGGGCCACGCCAGAGGTCAACGCCCCAGGTCGGCTCTGGCAGCGGACCCACGCGGCAAGCGCTGCGCCGCAGGGTTCCGGCCCTCGTCTCGATCGGAGCATGTACAATCGGCGCGTGATAATGCTACTATCAACCCGTTCCGGTGTCAACGAATGAGCCGAGTAACCCATTCCAGGACAATCACTTACGGAGGCGCCGGAGCCGCGCCACGGGTCTTGCCCCGGGCGAGTTCGCGGCAGCGCTCGCTGAGCCCGCCCGCGAACGTCAACAAAGGTGGAGCAACGCCGCCGCCCACGGCACCGTCGGCCGAGGTGGCCGCCTACTTGCATCGCCTGCAAATCGAACGTGGCTACTCGGCTCACACCGTGATGGCGTATGCCCGGGACCTGGCCAAGTTCGGCGCGTGGTGGCGGCGCCGGGCGCAGCCCCTGGCCCACGCCAGCCGGGACGATCTGCGTGCTTTCCTGCGCGATCTGAGCGACCGGCAGTTGTCCCGCGCTTCGCAGGCTCGGCAACTGGCGGTGCTGCGGGGCTTTTTCCGCTTCCTGCAAGCCGAGGGCCGGCGCGGCGATGACCCGACCGAGGCGTTGGCGGCGCCGCAGGTGCGACGCCCCTTGCCGCGTTACCTGCACGTCCAGCAGGTAGAGGCGCTTTTGGCCGCCCCAGGCGCTCGGCCAACACGGACCGCGGCGGACAAGGCTCGTCGCCTGCGCGATCATGCCATGTTGCAGGTCGTGTATGCCTGTGGTCTGCGGGTCAGCGAATTGGTTGCCCTGCGGCCCGAGGACCTCGATCTGGATCTCGGGCTGCTCCGCTGCCGAGGCAAGGGCGACAAGGAACGATTGGTGCCGTTGGGCCGCGCGGCCCAGGGCGCCCTCCGCGAGTGGCTGCAGGACGGCTGGCGGCAAATCCTTTCTCCACGCCGCCGCGCTGCCGCCCCGGCCTGCCTGTTTCCCACCGCCGCCGGCCGGCCCATGACCCGCCAGGCGTTTTGGCAAACGCTGGCCGCCTACGGCCGCCAGGCGGGCCTGGCCCGGCGGCTTTCCCCGCACATGTTGCGGCACAGCTTTGCCACCCATTTGCTTGAGGGTGGCGCCGACCTGCGCAGCGTCCAATCCATGCTCGGGCATGCCGAGATCGGCACCACGCAGATTTATACCCATGTGTTGACGGCGCGCTTGCGGGAGGTCTATCAGGCCCATCATCCCCGCGCCTGAACCGCTCCTGCCGCGCGTCCTCTTCCTGGGCCAGTCACGAAAGCGAACGTCCATGGCTGACTACATGTTCCTCCTCGAGAGCCGCCTCAGCCCGGAGCAGCAGGCGCTGGTGGCGCGGCTCCAGCGGCTCTGCCAGCAGGCCGGGTTGAACCTTTATCTGACCGGCGGCCCGATGCGCGATCTCTTGGCCGGCGGCCCCATTCGCACTCTCGATTTCACCGTCGAAGGCAATCCGCTCAAGCTGCACAAGGGCCTGGTCGCCGAGGGCGCGGAGGTCCGCTTCGCGGCTGAGGAGGAGCAGAGCATCCGTCTGCGCCTGCGCGCGGTCCGCTTCCGCATTACCGCGGCGCACACCGAAAGCTTCGATCGCCCCGGCAAACCGCCGGAGATGCGTCCTGCCGCCATCATTGAGGATCTCCGCCGCCGAGGCTTCACGCTCGACGCCATTGGCCTTTCGCTCAACCCCGCGTCGCGCGGCTTGCTGCTGGATCCCACCAACGGTTTGGCCGACATCGAGGCGCGCCAGATCCGCATGGTCCACAGCTACGTCTTTTACGAGGATCCGGTGCGGCTGTTGCGGGCCGTCCGCTTGCGGACCCGCCTGGGTTTTGCGCTTGAAGAGCGCACGGCCGCGCGAGCTGCGGCCGCGCGGGAAAATGATTATCTGGCGCACGCCTACCGGGTCTCCTGCGGCAAGGAATTGGAAGCCATCGCCTATGAGCCAGACCCGGCTGCGGTGTTGAAGGCATTGGAGCTAGAGGGTCTGCTTGCCCCCGTCTACGGACCCGCCGTCAAGACGGCGAAAATGAACCTCGCCGGTTTGAGCCGCCTCTCTGGGGCCGCCTTGGAGTTGGAGGACTCCGGCCTGACCGCGGACTCCGGCCCCGTCGCCCTGCAGTTCATGATCGGCGAGCTGCCGGCAAAGGAGCAGGTGCGCCTGGCCCGCCTGCCGATGAGCAAATCGTTGGTCAGCGGATGGCAAACCCTGCCCGCGGACGCGAAGGCGCTGCAGAAGAAGCTCACCGCGGCCAAGGAGCCTTCACTGGCGCAAATGCACGACTGGCTGCATCAGACGCGCCCGGAGGTGGTGCTCTGGGTTGCCGCCACCACTTCGGGCCCAGGGCAGAAGCGGATGAAAGAGTTCACCACACAGTTGCCCCGGATTCGCCAGCAGCTCCCCTTGCGGGAACTGCAACAGTGGGGCCTCAGCCCGGACTCCCCGAAATTCCACGACGTGATCCAGCGCATCTTTCGCCGCCTGCTGGAAAGCGAGGCGCACTCGGCGGCCGACATTCGAGCGCTGTTGCAGGAGGAGGCGGATCGTGCCGGCGCCCGTCCCGCCGCCGGCGCCGATTCCGCTGCGGCGCCCCGCGCGAAATCCGCAGCCAAGCTCAAGGCGGGCCGGACGGGCAGCGGCGCCGCGAAGCCCGCCGCGCCGCCGGCGGCCAAAGCCGCGCCGCCGCGGAAGAAGAAGTAGCCGCGACCGTCATCTCTCCCGCATCATGGATCTATGAGCGACGTCGCCGTTCCGTTTGTTCATCTGCACGTGCATTCGGACTATTCGCTGCTCGACGGCGCCTGCGACGTCACCAAATTGGTTGCCCGCGCCGCCGCTCTCGCCCAGCCCGCCGTAGCCCTGACCGACCACGGCAACCTCTTCGGCGCGGTCGCGTTTCAACGCGCCGCCCAAGCGGCGGGGATCCAACCGATCCTGGGTTGCGAACTGTACATTGCCAAACAGGCCGATCATCGCGCGGCGCCAAGCGACGTGGAGGCGGGCTCTGGCGCCGCCGGCCCCGCCGCCTACAACCACCTGATCGTGCTGTGTGAAAACGAGACCGGCTACCGCAACCTGGTGAAGATCGTGTCCGAGGCCAGCCTGCACGGCTTTTACTACAAGCCGCGCGTCAGCAAGGCGTTCTTGGCCGAGCATAGCGCGGGACTGATCGCTCTCTCCGCCTGCCTCAAAGGCGAGGTGCAAGAATGCCTGACTGCCGGCCACCCGGAGGACGCCGAGCGCGCCGCCGGCGAATACCGCGACATGTTCGGCAGCGGTAACTTCTTTCTCGAGATTCAGAATCAAGACCTGGAGCAGGAACGCCGGATTCAGTCCGCCCTGCTGCGCCTGGGGGAGCGGACCGGGCTGCCGCTGGTGGCCACCAACGACTGCCATTACCTGCAACACGATGATGCCCGCATGCACGACGTGCTGCTTTGCATCCAGACGGGCAAGCGGGTGCAGGACGAACGCCGGATGCGCTTCGGTAGCGATCAGTTTTACCTGAAAAGCGGGGCGGAGATGCTGCGCATGTTCTCCGGCATTGAGCATGCGGTGCACCGCACGGCGGAAATCGCCGCCCGCTGCCAGTGCGAGCTGCGCGCGGTCGATTCGCCTTTTCCCCAGTTCGAGGTGCCTGGCGGGGAGACCCTGGACGGCTACCTGGCGCGGATCGCGCGCCAGGGTTTAGCCCAGAGGGAGGCGCAAAGGGAAGCCCGCCGGGCCGCGCGCCGGGCCGCCGGGCGGGCGGCGGGCCGTTCCTCCTACACCGAAGCCGACTACGCCGCCCGCCTAGAGCAGGAGCTGGGGGTGATCGCGGCTACCGGCTACGCCGGTTATTTCCTCATCGTCTGGGATTTCATCCGTTTCGCCCGCGAGCAGGGCATTCCGGTGGGGCTGGGGCGCGGCTCCGCGGTGGGCAGCCTGGTGTCCTATGCGCTGGGCATCACCGGCCCCGACCCGCTCGAGCACGAGTTGATCTTCGAGCGCTTCTTGAACACCGAGCGGGTCTCGATGCCCGACATTGACATTGACTTCTGCATGCGCCGCCGCGGCGAGGTGATCGAATACGTCACGCAGAAATACGGCCGCGACAACGTCTCCCAGATCATTACGTTCGGCACCCTGGGCGCCAAGGCCGCCATTAAGGACGTGGGGCGGGCCATGGACCTGCCTTACGGCGAGGTGGACCGCCTGGCCAAGCTGATCCCTGCGCAGCCGCTGAACATCCGCATCGCTGAGGCGCTGGAGACCTCTCCGGAACTGGCGCGCCTGCGCGCTAGCGATGCCCGGGTGGCGGAATTGCTGGACGTGGCGCAACGGGTCGAGGGCCTGTGCCGCCACGCCGGCATGCATGCCGCCGGGGTGGTGATCGCCCCCCGCCCGCTGACCGAGCTGGTCCCGCTGTACAAGACCAGCCGCGATGAAATCGTCACCCAGTTCGACATGGAGGGCCTGGAAAAGATCGGCCTGCTGAAGATGGATTTTCTCGGCCTGACCACGCTGACCATCCTGGCCGACGCCGAGCGCTGGGTGCGCCTGCGGTCCGATCCGGGGTTTTCGCTCGAGGCCCTGCCCGAGGACGATCCCGCCACCTATGCGCTGTTTTGCAAGGGCGCCACGGGTGGCATTTTCCAGTTCGAATCCACGGGCATGCGCGACGTCCTGAAGCGCTACCGCCCGGAGCGGCTCAGCGATCTGACGGCGCTCAACGCCCTGTACCGCCCCGGGCCGATGCAGATGATCGATGATTTCATCGCCCGCAAGCAGGGGCGCAAGGCGATCCGCTACGAATTGCCGGAGCTGGAGCCCATCCTGGCTGAGACCCTGGGCGTGTTCCTCTACCAGGAACAAGTAATGCAGGCGGCGCACCAGCTGGCGGGTTACTCGCTGGGTGAGGCGGATCTGCTGCGCCGGGCCATGGGCAAGAAAAAGCCCGAGGAGATGAACCGCCAGCGCGAGACCTTTATCGCCGGCGCCACCGCCCGCGGCCTGCCGCGCGGCGCGGTCGAGCACATCTTCGATCTGATGGCGCAGTTCGCCGGCTACGGCTTCAACAAAAGCCATGCCGCCGCCTACGCCGAACTGGCGTACCGCTGCGCCTACCTCAAGGCCCACTATCCGGTGGCCTTCATGGCCGCGCTGCTGTCCTGCTGCGGCGACAGCGATAGCGTGGTCAAGTATATCGGCGAGTGCCGGCTGCTGCATGTGCCCGTCCTGCCCCCCGACATTCATCACAGCGAGGCCCATTTCACTCCCGGTGACGGCGCCATCCGGTTCGGACTGGGGGCCATCAAAAACGTCGGCGAGGCCGCCGTCGAGACTATCCTCCGCGCCCGCGCTGGGGGCCCGTTCACCAGCCTGGCGGATTTTTGCCGGCGCGCCGGGGGCCGCACCTTGAACAAGCGCGTGCTCGAGAGCCTGATGAAAAGCGGCGCGCTCGACGCCCTGGCCGCTTCCGGGCCCGCCGCGGAGACCGACCCGGGCGCCGCCCGCGCCGCCCTGATGGCCGGAGCCGAGGCCGCCCTGGAGGCGGCGCAGCGGGAAGAAAAACGCCGCGCCAGCCCCCAGCACGGGCTGCCGCTGCTGTTCGCGGGCGACTTGGCGGCGGCGCCGGCGCCCGCGCTGCCTGCCGCAGCGCCCTGGGACGAGTCCCAGCGGCTGGCCGGGGAGAAGGAAGTGCTGGGCTACTATGTCACCGGCCATCCCCTCGACCGCCACGCCGATCTGCTGGCCGACCTGGGCACAGTGGCGCTGGAAGATCTGGCGGCGCGCCGCTCGCCCGGCCGCGAGGAGTTCGCTGTGGCCGGCATGGTGTCCGGTCTGCAGATCAAGCGTAACAAGAAAGGTGAGAGTTGGGCCGTGGCCAAGCTCGAAGACCGGACCGGCCGCGCCGAGGTTCTGTGCTTCGCCGAAGCCTTTCGCCGCCTGGAGCCGGTGCTCCGCGTCGCCACGCCCCTCTGGCTGCGCGTGCGCCTGGCCAGTGATGAGGAGACCGAGCGGTTGCAACTCAGCGATGCCCAGGAACTGACGGCCGTGCGGCCGGTGCTGCCCAGCGCGCTCCAACTTCGCCTGGACGTTGACGATCTGCAGCCCGAGCAGCTGGACGCCTTGCGCCAATTGCTCGCCAGCCGTCCGGGATCGGCTAAGATACACTTGCATGCCCGTTCCGGGCGGGAGGCATTTGAACAGATCCTGGAATTGGACGCCGCCGTGGCGGCCGATGCGGGATTCCGACGCGCCGCTGAGCAGCTCTGTGGGCCCGGCTGCCTCCACGTAGTGGCGTGACTGGCCCTCCGCTCCTTTCTGCCATGAGTGAGCCCTCCTCCAGTTCTTCCGATCCGGCCGCCTTACAAGCCGCGGCCGAAGCGGCATTGCAGGAAGAATTGGCGGGGTTGGGCGCCGAAGCCGCCGTCGCGGCCAGCTCGCCGACGTCCTCCACGCCCGCGGACGACGCGCGTCCAATCAGTGAAGTGTGGCGCCGCGTTTTGCTGGCTCGCCATCCCCAACGCCCTACGGTTTTGGATTGGATTGGCGAACTCTGTGGGGATTTTTCCGAGCTGCATGGCGACCGTCGCTTCGGCGATGATCCCGCCATGGTGGCCGGCATGGCGGAGTTCCGCGGACGTCAGGTGCTCATCCTCGGCCAGCAGCGCGGCCGGGAGGTCAAAGAAAAGATCCGCCGTAACTTTGGCATGGCCAAGCCTGAGGGCTATCGCAAGGCCATGCGGCTGATGCGGTTGGCGGACAAGTTCCATCGCCCGGTGGTGGCCCTAATTGACACCCAAGGCGCCTACCCCGGAGTGGATGCCGAGGAGCGCGGCCAAGCCGAAGCCATCGCCTGGAACCTACGGGAGATGGCCCGCCTGCAAGTGCCCGTGGTGGCCACTGTCGTGGGCGAAGGCGGCAGCGGCGGCGCCTTGGGCATCGGCATGGGCAATCGCGTGTTGATGCTGGAAAATGCCATGTACTCGGTCATTTCCCCCGAGGGCTGCGCCTCCATCATGTGGCGGGATGCGGAACGGAAGGAGGCCGCCGCCGCGGCGCTTAAACTGACCGCCAGCGAACTGCTCGCCCTCAGGCTGGTTGACGAGGTGGTGCCGGAGCCCCCCGGCGGCGCCCATTTGGACGGCAAGGCCGCCGCCCGGCTGCTCGGGGATGCTCTGGATCGCGCCTTGGCCCAGTTGGAAACGATGTCGGGGCCGGACCTGCAAGCCCAGCGCTGCGACCGTTTCCGCAGCTTAGGACATTTTTATCGAGACGACTCTGGCGGGTAGATTTTGCGCTCCCGCGGGCGGATTTTACCAGCCCCGGCCCCCTCCCGAGGGCACAAGTGACGGAAAATCAGGGCCCAGCAGTTTGGCCCCTACGTTGCAATGACATAGACAGACGAAGTGGCGCAACCAGAAGGGCTCTCGGGGCGAAATGCTTCAAGGGCCCTTTTAATTTTCCGCCCGTCGTGGCAGCCCGCGAAGCCTACCGCTGAAACCCAGCGACGCGAGGGGCGAGGGGAGGGCGGCGGACCTTGGAGGCGGCTCGCTTCCGACCGGCGACGCCGGAGCGGGGCGAGCGCAGTTCGCGGCAGCTTGGAGACACCCCGAGCGCTAGCGGGCGTCTCTTGTCGGTCGTCGATGCCCGGCCGCAGCGACCACCGGGAGCGTCCAGAATAGGGCGGCTGAGCCGCACAACCGCGAGCAGGGCGAACCCCTGAGTCCTCAGAAACGTAGCGGCGTGCCTTAGGGTGGGGCGGCGATGCCGTCCAGAATCGGGCGGGATCGGGCGATTGAGCCGCTGCGAACTCCCGGCCATGAGGCTGAACGCCGGTGCGCTACTCTGGATGCGCGCGGCGGTGCGCCGAGGTGCGACGGGCCGGACGCGCGCTGAGCGCGAGGCGAAAGAGGATCCATGGTTGCGATCGAGTTGGAAGGCCAGGTGGCGGTGCTCACCGGCGGCTCGCGGGGCATTGGCGCCCGCGCCGTGCAACTGCTGGCGGCGGCTGGTGCCAACGTGGTGTTCACCTATCGGCGCGATGGCTCCGCCGCACGCAGCGTGCTGCAGGCCGCGCGGCAGGCAGGCGGCAATTCTCCTGCGTCTAGGGTGGTGGCGCTGCGCGCGGACGCTACCCGGCCCGCCGCGTCGCGCCGCTTGATCGCCGAGGCGGTGCGGCGCTTTGGCCGTGTGGATATCGCTATCGCCAACGCCGGCATGTGGAAGGCAGAGGATTTAGCGGTGGAACGCATCACTCCCGGTCAATGGCGCGCCATGTTGGCCGCCAACTTGGATTCCGCTTACGCGCTGGCCGCCGCCGCAGTGGCGCAGATGAAGCGGCAGCGAACCCCCCGCGGGCGGCCTCCCGGCCGCATTATCTTCGTTGCCTCGACTGCCGCCCAGCGCGGCGAAGCCTTGCATGCCGACTACGCCGCGGCCAAAGGCGGCGTTATCGCCTTGGCGCGAGGCCTGTCCACGGAGGTGGCGCGGCAGGGCATCTTGGTGAATGTGGTCGCGCCGGGTTGGGTGGACACTGATATGTCCGCGCCGATCCTGCGCTCCCGTCCTGCCCCGGTGCTAGCCAAAATCCCATTGGGCCGCGTGGGCAGGCCCGAGGAATTGGCCGGCTGCATTCTCTTCCTGTGCACGCCGTGGTCCAATTTCATGACGGGCTCAGTTCTGTCCGCCAACGGCGGCGCCGTTCTCGCCTAACCCGCCGCTCCGTGCCAGCGCCCGACCGAAGCGCGGAACAGGGCGACACGAGCTATGGGATGGTATTTCTCTCGCGCACGGGGCAACGGGACCGCCGGTCGGCGCCGGCATTTGCCCCGCAACATCGGCGGACGCCCGGCCTGAGCTGGGCTCTAGTTACGCCACGGGAGAGATCCTCCCATTGCTGGACGCGGAAACGCTGGCCGCGGAGCAAGGGCAGGCAGGCCGGAGGTCTGCTGTCGGGCTCCGGGCGTGTTTAAAGCAACCTCGATGACGCCGGACCCCGCGTTCGCGTCCTCCAGTAGTGGGGCCGCCGTCGCGGCGGCCGGGAGCGATGGCAGGCCACACTCCTCGCCTCGCCCGAACCGCCAGGGATGCGCGCCCCTAGGCCTCCACGATGTGGTTGCGAATAGCGAAATGCACCAGATCGGTGAGCGTGTGGAAGTTCAACTTGCGCATGATGTTGGTGCGGTGCGTTTCCGCGGTGCTGACGCTGATATGCAGCGCTCCGGCAACCTGCTTGTTGCTCTTACCCTCCGCCAACAGCTGGACGATCTGCCGTTCCCGCGGCGTCAGCCGGCTGGACGGCATCTCTGAATTCCAGTTCTTGCCCTTCAGGAAGCCGTCCACCACCATCTGGGTGATCTTGGGGGTGAAGAAGGTCTTTTGCTCGCGCAACGCCTGGATAGCGGTCACCAAGTCCCGCCCGGCATCACTCTTCAGCATGTAACCGCGCGCGCCGGCTTCCAGCACATCCCGCATCAGCGCCTCGGATTGGTGCATGGTCAGGATCAGCACCTGGGTCTTGGGCGCGGATTGCAGAATCTGCCGCGTCGCCTCCAGGCCGTTCATCTCCGCCATGCCCAGATCCATCACGATGATCTCAGGTCGCAGATCTAAGGCCTTGGTGACCGCCTCGTTGCCGTTGTTGGCCTCGGCACATACCTCCCAGTCCGCCTCAGCCTCGATGATTTTGCGTACGCCTTGCCGCACGACCTCGTGATCATCCGCAATCAAGATCTTGACGCCCATAAGGCTTCTCCCTATACCAACGCCTGGCGTTAGTCTGAGCGGGCCTGACCCGGCACGTCAAGAAATATGCGCCCGCAATGGTATACCGAAAGATCCGTAGACCGCACTACGACGAATTAGCCCCGCCATGGGGTGAATCGGTGCCGGCCGTGGTGCGGCCGAGCCGAAGGGCCGGCTACCTCCTGCCCAGCGAACGCCGATCCCACTCACGGCATGATAGGGGGATGCCAGCGCCCGCCCGCGCGCCCGATCGCTCCTCAGCTGTCGTTCCCTCCGTGGCGGCGGCGTTTTTGGGCTGGATGCTGGATGCCTTTGATTTTTTCACGCTTGTCTTTCTCCTCGGTGTACTGGCTCGGCACTTCGCGGTTTCCAAGGCGGATGTGGTCCTCACCATTACCGCCACGCTGGCGTTGCGCCCAGTGGGCGCCGTCGTCTTTGGCGTATTGGCCGACCGCTATGGCCGCCGCCGCCCGCTGATCGCCAACATCCTGTTTTTCTCGGTCATGGAGCTGCTTTGCGGCTTCGCGCCTAATTTCGCGGTCTTCTTCTTGCTGCGCGCGCTGTATGGCATCGGCATGGGGGGGGAGTGGGGCGTTGGCGCATCGCTGGCCATGGAGGCGGCGCCGCGCCACCGGCGCGGCCTGCTCAGCGGCGTGCTGCAAAGCGGGTATCCGGTGGGCTATCTTTTGGCGGCGCTGGCGGCCCGTTTCATCCTTCCCGTCTGGGGCTGGCGGGCCATGTTTTGGCTCGGCGGCGCGCCTGCGCTGCTGGCTCTTTATGTGCGCTGGCGGGTGCCCGAGTCGGAGGCCTGGCGGCGGCACCGGGCACCGAGCGCGGCGGCGATCGTGCGTACCGCGGTGGGCGATGGCAAGCGCCTGGGCTATTTGCTGCTGCTGATGACCTGCATGATGTTTCTCTCCCACGGGACGCAGGACCTGTATCCGGACTTTCTCAGCGTGGCGCACCACCTGGGCGCGGCCACGGTCGCCAACTTGGCCGTGCTGTACAACCTGGGCGCTATCGCGGGTGGCATCGCCTTCGGACTGGCTTCCGAACGATGGGGCCGCCGCCGCGGCTTGTGGGCCGGCATGGCGCTCTCGCTGGTGGTCATTCCGCTTTGGGCCTATGGCGGTACGATCGCGGCTTTGGCGCTCGGTTCATTCCTAATGCAGGCTGGCGTGCAAGGCGCCTGGGGCATCATCCCCGCGCATCTGAACGAGCTAGCGCCCGGGGCGGCGCGCGGACTGCTTCCCGGCTTGGCCTATCAATTGGGCATCCTGATCGCCGCACCGGTGGGACCGGTGGAGTTCGCCCTGGGCCGACACTTCGGTTATGCGCCTGCGATGGCGGGCTTTATTCTGGTCACGATCCTGCTCGGCGCCGCAGTGGTGGCCTTCGGCCCGGAGCGCCGCGGCGCGGATTTTCTCGCGGCCGCGTCGGCGCCCTCCCCGCCTGGGCAATGAAGGCCGGCGAGTCAGGTCGCGGCAACTTGGAGACGCCCGAAGCGCCGGCGGGCGTCCGTTGCCGGCCGTCGAAGCCCGGACGCAGCGACCAGCGGGAGCGTCCAGATTTGGGCGGCTGAGCCGCCGCGCCGCACTTTCGCCTTCCTGTGGTGCGCTGCCCGGGCCTCAGGCTATCTTGAAGAAGGCATGCCACAGGCGGGTCTCCAGGGTCTGTTCAGTTTGTTCATCGTCTTTGCCGCGGCGAAGGTCGGGGAGGAAGTCTTTGAGCGGCTGGGCCAGCCGCCGCTGATCGGGCAGATCGTCTTTGGCCTGCTCGTCGGCCCGGCGGTGTTGGGCTGGGTTCACCCCTCATCCACCCTCGATTTCATGTCGGAGATCGGGGTCATCTTCCTGCTGTTCGAGACCGGGCTGGATACCCAGCCCGAGGAGATTCTGCACCACGGCATGACGAGCGTCATGGTCGCGCTGATCGGCGTTCTCACGCCGCTGCTCGTCGGCTGGTGGTTCGCTCTGGCGGTGGGAGAAAACGCCATCACGGCGCGGTTCGTCGGCACCTTGCTGGTGGCCACCAG
>JBOGKW010000067.1:0-16247 GCA_050746205.1 Terriglobales bacterium
CCTTGGAGCTGCGCAGTCTCCGCCAGCTCTCCATCAGCGACGACTGCACCGGCCTATTCAACAGCCGGTATCTCTATCAGGTGCTGGAGACCGAGATTCGCCGTAGCGAGCGCTTTGGTTACTCGTTCTCCTTTCTGTTCCTCGACCTGGATCACTTCAAGCTGGTCAACGATCGTCACGGCCACCTCATCGGCAGCCAGGTGCTGCGCGAGTTCGGCGCCTTGCTCCAGGCGCAGGTGCGGCGCATTGATTGGGTGTTCCGTTATGGCGGCGATGAGTTCGCCATCCTGCTGCCGCAAACCGGCAAGCCCAACGCCAAGGTGGTGGCCCAGCGGTTGCTGGAAACCGTCCGCCAGCACGCCTTTATCCGCGCCCAGCGGCTCAACTTGCACATTACCACCAGCCTGGGCCTCGCCGCCTATCCCGATGACGCCACCCAGCCGGCGCAATTGGTCCGCCGCGCCGACGAGCTGATGTACCAAATCAAGAACACCACCCGCGACGACATGGCCGTGGCCGGTTAGCGGCGCGCGCGGCTCGCTCGTCCCAATCCGGGCGGCGCCCCCGGTGGGAGCGCTGGTGCCTGGCCTGCGGCCGCCCGTCCGCTTGCCCCGCGGGGCCTGCCGGCGCCCCAGGTCTCTTCGCGTTGCCGCGCTGGGAAGGCGTGCAGGTGGCAGATGGCCACCGCCAGCGCGTCGGAGGCATCGAGCGGCAGACCGGTCTCGGGGATGCCCAGCAGGCGCGCCACCATGTGCCGCACCTGCTCCTTGCCGGCCCTGCCATAGCCGGTCAGCGCGCTCTTGACCTCCAGCGGCGTGTACTCGGCGATGCCGATCCCCTGCGCCGCCGCCGCCTGCATCGCGACTCCGCGGACGTGCCCCAGCTTCAGTGCCGAGCGGGCGTTTTCCGCGTAAAAGATATCCTCGATCGCCACCCACTCGGGCCGGTGCTCAAGGATGGCGGCGGTGATCCCGCGATGGATGCGGTCCAGCCGCTGCGGCAGCGCCTCGCCCGCCTGAGCGCGGATCACGCCATGGCTCACCGCGCGATGGGTGCGGGCGTCTCGCCCCCGCACCTGGTCCGCGCCGGTTTCCACCACGCCCAGCCCGGTGGCTTGACCGCCGCAGTCAATGCCCAGCACCCGCATCGCCCTTCGAGTCTACCGCGCCGCCGCGCCCGACGGTTCGAGCGGGATCCGCGTCGCCTGGCATCGTTCTCCCGCCCACGGCGGGCCGCTGCGCCCGCCCCGGCTCCCGCTCCGCCACCCACGCTCCCGGGCAGACATGGGGTTACTGCTACACTCGCCCGTGGGAAAAGGGGGGCAGGTCGCAACGTCAAGCGGTCTGGCTCGCTAAACTGGCGGCCGAGTTACAACCGGCCCACCAACCGCAACCAGGCCAACATCAGTTACGACGGCGACGGCAACGTGACCGATGCCGGCGCCAAGACCTCGGCTTGGGACGCCGATGCGAAGATGATCGCGGTCAACGGCCAGAGCCTCACCTATGACGCCCCGGGGCCGCATGGGCTGGCGCCGTTCCCTGGACCGATGCGGCAAACTGGCGCTATTCTTGCCCGCGGATTCTGCCCCCGCCGTGCGGGAATATTACCGCCGCCGGCCGCGCCGACCATTCCCGCGGCGGTAGCGCCGAAGGCCAACTGACCTGCCCCCGTTTGGGCCGGCGGCAATGCCCCACATCCTACCTGGTTGTGGGCCAGTTTCCCGGGGGCAGGTCACATACCCGGCGCTTCGCCCTCCAGGCGCAGACCGCGTGCTACGAAACCCCCGGCTCACGCCCCACCTCCGCCGCTCCGGCCCTCCGGGTGGAGCGGTCGCTCAAATCCCAATTCGTTGTGGACCAGCTCTTGGGGGACAGGTCAGGGGTGGGTCATTGCGGCGGCGGGGCCGAGCTGCAGTTGCCGAAGGGGCCGGCGAACGCCCGCGTGAACCCAGCCGTGGCGCGCAGGCGGGGAAACGTCGGCCATTGCGAGTTGCCCCCCGCGGCTGACCTAGGGCACCGTTGTTCACTCCCTCAGCTTTTCCCAGAACGTTCTGGGCCGCTCGAAAAAGATCAGCTCGCCCGGTTTGGGCTTGGCCCGCGCTTTCCCGCACGTGTTCGAGGCGACAACGCCTGTACGCAGAATCTGCCGGATTGAATAGTTCGGGAACGCCTTGCTGGGGCGCACCTGCTTCGGCGGGTGAGGAAACGAATATTCCTGGCAGGCGACGTAATAGTCCCCCAGCACCTGGAAGCTACCGTCCGCCGGTGCGGCGAGGCGTGGCGTGACCGGGGCGCAGAGCCGGGTCTCCGCTGCGGGAGAGGCGGCTCGCGCAGTGCCGGCAATCGGCAATGTCGCCACGCCGCGCCCGTCCACCGCGAGCAGGCCGCCCCCGCCCCGCGGAAAAAACACGTTGAGGCACTCATTGGTGATCGGTTTCCCTGTCCTGCCGTTCAGCACCAGGATGCGGATGGCGTTTTGCGCACTGAGTCGTGGAGCGACCGCCGCCGCCATTAGCAGCAGCGCCGCCGCCCAACCTGCGAAATTGCCGCTGCGTATCATGGGCTGCCCCTGCTCGGGCTACGGGCACGGATTCCTTTGGCCGAAGACGTGCCAAGCGTCCGCCATCATATGCAAAATAAGGCCGACGGGGTTGTATGCCCAAGCGGAATCTATATGGGCGGCGAGTTCCACCGAGAGCGAGCCGCCGACGTTTTGGTCCGAGAAGACCGCTCTGGGGTCAGACGGGGTCTCGCCCGTCACGTGCAGGTTCGGGCCCCAGCCGATTAAGTAGCTCCACCAGTGGTTTGGATAACGGCCTGGCTGGATCGAGTTGAACTGCGCCACTGACCCCGCGAAAGGCGATTGCTCGATCTGAAGGTCCGCGCCCCCGCCCTGGGGGAATTCGTTCGTGACGTTTCCGCTGCTGAAACTGGTTCCGAACTGGTTGTTCACGTCGGTGAGAATCTTCTCCGTGCAACCCGGGCCGGCGAGCTGGATCTTGCCGGTGATCGGGACCGTCTCGGGCGCAATGCCGCCGCCGCCCTCGCTGGGCGCGGGCGTGGCGAACTGGCGGCAGGAGGGGTCAAGCTGCTCCCAGGGCGAGCCAGAGCCGCACAGGTAGTCGAGTTGCGGATTCCACCAGCAGTCCTCCGGCAGGCCCTCCGCCTCGCACTGCGCAGACGGGGTCAGCGGGTTGCCCCCACCGATCGTCTGGCCCCCGCCGCCGCCGTCCAGCCCAAGCGGGTCGGTGGCCTGGAGCGGCTGGTTGGCCAGGTAGGCGTAGGCGTTCCGAACCGGGGCTCCCCAAGGCGCAGCGGAGCGCCTTGGGGTGGAGGTTTGCGGATTGGCGGGGTTGACGGCGGCCACGCCCGCCGGGTCCCGCCCCAGCACGCACCGCTGCGCGCTGGGGGCCCCGGGGTCGGGCGAGAGCCAGCAGGCCCGCGTGTCTGGAGCACCCGAAAGGGGTTGACCCGGCATAGCGCTGGACTCAGGCCGGCGGCACCTGCGCCGATCTCCGCATCATTCTACCGCCGCTGCTAGCGGATTCGGGCGCGGGCGGCGGCGAGGACGGGCAGGGAAATATCAGCCCGCCCCGGTTACCCGCTCTGGTCACCCGAGGTTAAAATGATCGCCATCGAACGCCAGCGGGTTCAAGTTCGGTTCGTCCCCCGTTTCCCTGAGGGCAGCGGTGTCGTAACGGATGGCCCCTGGCTCCGAGTCACGGCGCATTTCGGGGCGAGCGGCCAGAGGCGCGGACCGCAGGGCGACTGCGTTGCGTTGCGGCGGCCCCTCACGGTGAGGGCCTAAGCCGCCCGTATTTCGCTAGCACGGCGCGCCCGACGTGGTGGGCGTTCCTGAGAATCTCCTCGACACGGTCGAGTTCACGCGACGAAACAAGGTGCGTCAGCCCGGCGTCCCAGACCTGCGCGGTGCGGTTGTTCACCGCATAGTAGCCGACTGTCGGTGACTGGTTCCGGCCCGCGCAGCTATCGAGGACCCAGAATACCCAGAAGGGACGGGTGAACCGCTGGAGCTCCCAGACCACGTCGCATTCGGGCGACGAGCGCACGGCGGCGGCGGCGGGCGTAAGATACACGAGGATCTCGGCCTCGCCAAGGGTTAAGCTGGTGCTCCGGGTCGGCGCGCGGTTTTTCGGACTGGCCCCACCCAGCGGCCAAGCCAGCGTAACCAAGACGGTCAGCAGAGTGGCTAGACGCATGGGAGCAGCCCGGCGACAGCGTTGATGAACCGAATCAGCTCCGGGCCGTACGTAGGCGAAGGGTTGAACACCGGGCCCTCCAGCAGGCCGTGGGCGAATGCCGCCGGGGCCGATTGGCCCAAAAGGTTTGGGCCGTACGGGCTATGTACCAGCGCCTCGCCGGAGGTGAGGAAGCCGGGGGAGGGGTAAACCCCAAATTCGGGATGGCCGGGAGCTGCGCTAACCACGGCCGGCACGTTCAGCCTGCCGTAGGCGAAATAGCTGCCCACCTCGAGAGAGAAGTAGTTGTTTGCCGCCTGAGCGATCCGGCCCGCGCCCCAGCCGGTCTCGAAGGCTGAAGGCCCGAGCAGGTCCGACGGGCTCACCTCGAGCTGGCCCGCCAACCGCTCGGCGTCCCCGAGGTTGGCGGAGATGAAGGCCAACTTACCCAGGTTTGCTGGGTCCGAGCAGGCCGGGCCCTCGATCTCGATCTTGCCAGTGATCGGGACGGTCTCGGGCGCAATGCCGCCGCTCGAAGAGTTGTTGCCGCCAAACACTTCGTCCAGTTCGGCGGCGCCCTCGAGGCCGAACCCGAACCATTCACATGAGGGGTCGAGCATCTCCCAAGGCGAGCCGCACGGATCAGGCTGCTTCGGATCCTGCCAGGTGGTTAGCAGCCCCAGCGGGTCGGTGGCGGTCAGTGGCTGGTTGGCGACGTAGGCGTAGGCGTTCCGAACCGCGGCTCCCCAAGGCGCAGTGGAGCGCCCTGGGGTGGCGGCTCGGGGGTTGGCGGGGTTGACCACCGCCAGGCCCGCAGGGCCGGGGAAGAGGCAGTGCGGAGGACCGGGGCGGGAAATTTTAGCCCGTTGCTTCATGCGGCGCCACCTGGCCCTGCGGTGCCGGGCTCGATTCTACCTCCGCCGCTGCGGGCCGGCCACCTGACCCTTCGCGCGCCGGCCGATCCGGGCCTTCGACTCACCGCCCGCAGGCGCGGCCAGCGGGCCCGCCGAGATCACCACGCCCCAGAGGCGCGCGACCTGGTAGTCTAAGCTTACGTGATCCCCGGCTCTTGCGCTGGGTGCGTACGCAACGCGGAGGCTTCCGGGGCCGGCCCATCGCATGCAGAGCTGGATTGTAGCGTACTGCTGGGAAATCTGAATGACCTGCCTTGCGTGCTTCGGCCGGTTTGCGGGAGCGAGCGAAACCGTGGTCGCGTCGTACGCGTTGCCAGGCCCGCTCCACTGGAGGCTCTCCGCCGTGGCGACCCAGCGGCCGTCGGGTGAGACGGCCCGGGCTGACCACGTAACAACCGGGCTGCTGCAGGCCGTTGAGAGGGCGAGCGCGGCGGCAAGCGCGAGTGCGGCCAGCACGGTCGACGGTTTGTGCCCCGAGCAGGTCACGGGCTAGCCCGGAGAACAGAGGCCACCGGCGCTGTCGGCGTCGAAGCCGGCGGTTATAGCAGCAATGTTTGCCGCAGGCGTGCTTGTGTATTCGGCGCTGAACACCGTTCCCCCTGGGTAGCGGCTGGCCACCGCGGCGTAGCCGTTGGCCGCAGCGAGGGTAAACGTCAGCGAAAAGCCCGCGGCGGCCATGTAGTCGCCGAAGGCGTAGCTGGCGTAGGCCTGGGAGCCGCCGTAGCGGACCTGGGCATCCATGGCGCCGCCGCGGCGGAAGCCCAGGAGGTCTACGGCATTCATGAACAGGCCGGTCACGTTAGTCGTGCCAGGGGGAAATGTTACCCCCAGGGGCTCGTGCTCGAGTGCGTCCGCAGCGCCCCCTGCGGCGGCGTAGTACTCTGGCGATGGCGCGGCTCCGCTGGGGGCGCAGGTCGGCCCTTCGGCCTTAACGCCTCTGGCCTGGATGCTGCCGGCGTCCGTCCCGCCGCTGCCGAGGTAGGTGCCGGTGGTCATGAGGCTGGCGCAAACGTCCATGTTGCCAAGCGTCGAGTCGTAGTCGCCATTTTCTCCCGTCACGCCCCCGGCAACACAAAGCATTGCCTGGAGCCCGGGCGGGCCATTGGCGCCGCTGCCGTACCAGAAGCTCTGGTCGCCACAGACTAGGCAGATCAGATTGAGGTTCGGCGGCGGTGTCGGCAACGGGCGTAACCCGAGCGGATCGGTAAAGGACAGCGGCTGGTCGGCGACGTAGGCGTAGGCGTTCCGAACCGGGGCTCCCCACGGCGCAGTGGAGCGCCCTGGGGTGGCGGCTCGGGGGTTGGCGGGATTGACGGCGGCCAGGCCGGCGGGCTTCCACCCCAGCGCGCGCAGCTGCGCGCCGGGGGCCCCGGTGTCAGGCGAGAGCCAGCGGGGCCCTGCTAGCGGAATTTCCTGCGGAAATTCCATCATCGGGGCCAGGAGGCGGTAGGGCGCGTCATCGAGGTTGTCGGGGGCGTCGTCCCAATGGCCGGCGAAGGCGCCGGGCCAGGAGCCCCCAGCTCCGCCAAGGGAAGCCCCAGCGTAGGTGGCGCCGTAGGGTGAGTAGGCCCGGTCGCCGGTTTCCGTCCGCGAAGGCGAAGATGTTAGCCGCGAACTGCCCTCCCAGTCCGGATGGGCGCAATACCAGACGCCGCCGGCGTTGAACGCGGCGCGTGCCCCGCCCGGCAGCGGAATTCGCGCGGAGTCGGATGGCTGGCCGCTCACGGCGGCAATCTTATCGCCGTCCGGGGCCGAGGGGAAACCGGACCGGCCGTTGGCACTGGCGACGGGCGCGCGCAACCGGCACGAGCGCGCCGCTGGGTCCCGCGAGATCGGCGAGTGGAATGGTAGGCACGTGGGGACTCAAACCCGGACCTCTACCGTGTCAATTCCCAGGACGATTTCACACCGGAAGGGGCCGATTGATGCCAAGTGCTAGCTGGCGCAAGGCGTTTCGGCCCAGCGCCGCGCCAGCGATGGCGACCAATTGCTACGGCATAATCCCTTGAAACATGGTGATGGGTAGCGGGGTTGCGTCACAATCACGGCACACTCCGGCCTCCGGCGGCCCGCCGCTCGGGGCGCGTAATGCAGCGCCCCGAAAGGGGCGGCGGGCACCTCCGGCTGGTAACCGTCCCCAAACAGCGAATCGGACGCGAACCCCGCTCCGCCCACCTCGGCGGCGCACCGCCGCCGCTCGCCAACCCGACTCCCCACCGCACGCGGGGCAGGTCAATTCCCCCGGAGGCCCCTTGCCGATGTAAAGGGCCCATACCCCTCCCAATAAGGCGATCGCCTTCTCGCTGGGTGTCGCATTTGCGTCTGAGATCGCGCCGCGGCGCCGTCGTGCCCGTAGGTGCACATTTCGGTGTCGCGGGTGCCGGATTGTTGTCGGCGATCTGGGCATTATTTCCGCGGCCCTTCGGGCGGGCTAGTGGGCGCTCTCAGAAGCTGGGCAATGCTCTCGCGCCAGGTCAGGAGCTGCGGGCCCGGGCAACCACCGGCGCTAGGCTCGGAGCGGCATGTCAACGCGAGACGTGCACCGTGGAACACCCCGGTGAAGCGCAGCGTGCCGAGGCCCGTATGGAGCGCGAAGCGGAGGTGGTTGCCAGAAAGACCGACGGATGAGGCGGCCAGAGGGGTTCCCGGCCGCCCCTCGTAATCCTCCCAGAGCCCGAACGCGCCACCGGTGGCGCGCAGCAAGACAAAGTCGTTCCCGACGAGATCGCCGGCCCCACCCCGGCCGATCGACCGCCGGTTGGAGTAAAGCCCCGAGCGGGGGCCGCCTCCAGACCGCGGCGTTCCGACGGAGCGCATCAGCACGCGAAATGCGCGCTGCGAGCGGCCCCGGATGGTGATCGCACCGGTGACCCAGCCGCCGCCCAACCTCCGGCCGAGAAATGAGTACTCGGAGCCGTCCTCGGCGACGGCCGAGGCAAACGATATCACCCGCGCATTCGCTACCCGGATCTTCAGCGGCAGCGCCCCAACGAGGCCCGGCCGATACATCGTACCGCTGGCCTTGGGTGGGGAAAACCTGAACAGCCAGGCCGCCTGCCCGCCTGAGAAATAGGAGGTGGCGTAGTCCAGTTGGCCTGCCGGCGGCGCGGTCGGCTTCGGCCAGCCGAATAACAGCAATGGCGCTGCCAGCACGGCGGCGAGGACCGCGTTAGTGTTGAAGGCACGCATGATAGTAGGCCTGAGCGGCGGCAATAGCGCGGGCTCGGTCGACCGGGCCGGGTTGGTAGAAGTGGACCGGGTCGGGCTCGGTGAACAGCCCGCCCCAGCGGGCGCTGCCCTTGCTGGGCGCGGGCGTGGCGAACTGGCGGCAGGAGGGGTCAAGCTGCTCCCGGGGCGAGCCAGAGCCGCACAGGTAGTCGAGTTGCGGATTCCACCAGCAGTCCTCCGGCAGGCCCTCCGCCTCGCACTGTGCAGACGGGGTCAGCGGGTTGCCCCCACCGATCGTCTGGCCCCCGCCGCTGCCGTCCAGCCCCACCGTGTCGGTGGCCTGGAGCGGCTGGTTGGCGACGTAGGCGTAGGCGTTCCGAACCGGGGCTCCCCAAGGCGCAGTGGAGCGCCCTGGGGTGGAGGTTTGCGGGTTGGCGGGATTGACGGCGGCGAGGCCCGCGGGCTCCCACCCCAGCGCGAGCAGCTGCGCGCCGGGGGCCCCGGTGTCGGGCGAGAGCCAGCGGGGCCTCGCTAGCGGAATTTCCCGCGGAAATTCCATCATCGGGGCCAGGAGGCGGAAGGGGGAGCCGTCGAGGTTGTCGGGGGTGCCGTCCCAATGGCCAGCGAAGGCGCCGCGCCAGGAGCCCCCGGCTCGGCCAAGGGAAGCCCCGGCGTAGGTGGCGCCGCAGGGCGAATAGGCCTGGCCGCCGGTTTCCGTCCGCGAAGGCGAAGATGTTAGCCGCGAACTGCCCTCCCAGTCTGGACGGGCGCAATACCAGACGCCGCCGGCGTTGAACGCGGCTACGGCCCCGCCGGGGAGCGGAATCAGCGCGAAGCCAAGTGATTGGCCGCTCATCGCCGCAATCTTACCCCGCCCCGGGCGCAGGGGAAATCGGACCGGCCGTTGGCATTGGCGACGGGCCCGCGGCGGCCAGGAGACTGACTCGTCACCTGACCCTCAGGCCAGTTACTCCCGGCCCCAGGTCCGGGTCATGATCATTAAGCCCGCTTACAGCTTTCCCCCCGGGGTCCGCCCATGCTCCGCCGCGCCCGCGCCACGCTCGCCGCCGCCCTGCTCGCCGTTGTGTGTCCGGCGCTGTGGGCCGCACCGCGCTTTGGCGGCGACCTAGTGGCCTCGCTGCACTCCGATCCGAAGACGCTGAATCCGATCACGGCTTTGGACCTGCCGTCGCAGACCGTCATCGGCCTACTGAACGCCGACCTGATTCACATCAACCGCTATACCCAGCAGATCGAGCCGGCGCTGGCCACGTCCTGGACGGTGGCGGACGGAGGCCGGCGCTATATCCTCAGCCTGCGCCGCGGCGTCCGCTTCTCCAACGGCGAACCTTTCACCGCCGCCGACGTGATCTTCAGCTTCCGGGTCTACCTAGACCCGCGGATGCATTCGCCGCAGCGCGACCTGCTCACCGTGGGCGGCCAGCCGATTCGCGCGCAGCGGCTGGGGCGCTATCGCGTCGCGTTTGACCTAGCCCAGCCCGATGCCGCCGCGCTGCGCTTGTTCGACGGCGTGGCCATGCTGCCGAGCCAGTTGCTCGGCCCCCTGTACCGGGCCGGCCGGCTGCGCCGGGCCTGGGGACCGTCCACGCCGCCGCGGCAAATCGCCGGCCTGGGGCCGTTTCGGGTGCTGCGCTATGTGCCGGGGCAAAAGCTGGCGCTCGCGCGCAACCCCTATTATTGGCGCTTCGCCCCCGGCCCGAATCCTCGCCGCCTGCCTTATCTGAACCGGCTGACGTTCGTGATTGTGCCTGCCGGGGATGCCGAGGTCCTGCGCTTCCAAGCGGGAGAAGTGAATCTCATCAGCGGCTTCAGCGCCCCCAACTTCGCCTTGCTCGCGGCGCAGGCGCGGTTTCGGCATTACCAGGTCCGAGATCTCGGCGCCGGGCTGGAATACGATTTTCTGTTTTTCAACCTCAACCAGTTGGCCGGCCGCCACCTGCCCCGCCGGAGTTACCAGCAACGCTGGTTTCGCCGCGTGCGCTTTCGCCAGGCCATCTCCGCCGCAATTGACCGGCGGGCGATCGTTCGCCTGGTCTTCCAGGGCCGCGCCACGCCGCTTTGGGAGCAGGTGACCCCGGGCGAAAAGCGCTGGGTCAACTCCGCGATTCTGGCTCCGGCCCGTTCCGACGCCCATGCCTTGCGGCTGCTGGCAGCGATGGGATTTCGTCGCGCCGGCAATGGAGCCCTGCGCGACCCCGGCGGCCATACGGTGCAGTTCTCCATCATCACCAACCCCAGCAACCCACAGCGCCTCCAGGCGGCGGCCCTAATCCAAAGCGACCTGGCCCAGATCGGCATTCAGGTACGCATCGTCCCGCTGCAATTCCAGGCGCTGCTGTCGCGCGTCTTCCACAGCTACGACTACGCCGCCTGCCTGCTCGGCTTGGTCAGCGGCGACGCCGACCCCAACCCGGAGATGAACGTCTGGACGACGGGCGGCGGCGCGCACCTGTGGGACCTGACCGCTCGCCGCGCGACCAGCCCATGGCAAGCGCAGCTGGACCGGCTGATGCGGCGCCAAATGGTGGAGACCAGCTTCGCCCGGCGCCGGCGCACCTATGACCAAGTGCAGGCGCTGGTGGCGCGCGACCTGCCGCTGATCTGCCTCTACAGTCCGGATGTGCTCATTGCCGCCGACGACAGCATCGGCGGCCTACAGGCGGCGGTGTTGCGGCCCTACCTGCTGTGGAACGCCGCCGATTTATACCTTCGCGACTAGGCCCCCCATTAACCCATGACCGCGCTTGCCGCCAGCCCGCTGCCCGCCGTCACCACCCCAGCGGAAACAGCCTGGCCCGACGCCCGCCTCGTGGCCGCCTGCGTGGCCGGCGACCAGAGGGCCTGGACCGCCCTGATCGCCCGCTACCAGAACCTGATCTATTCGATTCCGGTCAAGCAGGGCATGAGTGGCGACGATGCATCGGAGGTTTTCCAATCCGTCTGCCTCAGCCTCCTGACCGAACTCCCCCGCCTACGCGATCCCCAGGCGCTGCCCGCCTGGCTGATCCGCACCACCGCGAATCGCTGCTCCCAGATGCGGCGCCAGCAAGGGCGCTGGCTCAGCGCGGAGGCGGCGGAGGCCGAGCCCAGCGTTGAACCCGAAATCGAACACGTGCTGCGCCAGGCGCAGCAGGAACAGATCCTGCGCCAGGCCATCGCGGCGCTGCCACCGCGGTGCCGCCAGTTGCTGTCCATGCTGTTTGCCGCGACCCCGGCCCGCCCCTATGCCGAGATCGCGCAGCGCCTGGGCCTCGCCCAGGGCTCGGTCTCACTGACCCGTTCTCGCTGCCTGGAGCGGTTGCGGCGGCATCTGGAGCGGGCCGGCTTCACGGGGCTATAGCCATGCCTCGCCCGGCCGTCCCGCACTCCGCGGCAGAGGCACCCCGCAGAGGGCGCCCGCGCGCCCTCCGACCGGCGCCGCCCCGGGCCGGGCGCGGCCACCCCGCCAGCTCCGAGGCAGCGGCTGCCGAGGCGGCGAGCGCAGCGGCGGCGCTGGAGGCCGAGGTCGCCGCCCTGCTGCGGGTGGATCTGCCGCGCGCGGCGGAGCTGGCACAGCAGGCCGCGGCGCTGGCCCGGCGCCGGCCCGACGCGGCGCACCGCGCCTTCGCGCTCCGCGCCCAGGGCAATGTGCTGTGGTTCCAGGGACAGCACCGCCCGGCTGCGGTGGCCCATGCCCGCGCCGCACGCCTATTTGCCGTCGCCGGCTTGCCGCTGGAGCAGGCCCGCACGCTCAGCAGCTCCATCCAGCCGCTCATCCTTGCCGGCGCCTATGCCCGGGCCCGCGCCGCGGGCCGCCGGGCCAAACAGATCTTCCAAGCACAGCGCGACCCCATGCGCCTGGCGCGCCTGGAGATCAATTTGGGCAACATTGATCACCGGCGGGACCGCTTCCGCCCCGCGTTGCTCCATTATCAGCACGCCTACGAGCAACTGCTGGCCCTGGGGCCGCAGAGCGCCGGCGATGGCGAGCGCACGCTGGATGTCGAAGGCGTCATCGCCGCGCTGCACAACATCGCCATGTGCTCGATCGTGGTCAACGACTACGCCCGCGCCCGGCAGGCCCACGCCCAGGCGCGCGAGCTCTGCCTGCGGCACCACCTGCCGCGCGGCGTCATTCAGGCCGACTACAACATCGCCTATCTCCACTATTTCCGCGGCGACTACGCCCGGGCCATCGAGATGCTGTCAGCGGCGCGCCGGGCCGCGCAGGAGATCAATGATCCGTATCTGGCGGCCCTCTGCCCGCTGGACCTGGCGGAGATTTACGTCGAGCTCCACCTGGCCGGCGAGGCGGCCGAGCTGGCCGCCGATGCGCAGCGCCGCTTCAGCGAACTGGGCATGGGGTATGAGGCCGCCAAGGCCCTGGCGAGCCAGGCGATTGCTCTCTGCCAGCAAGGCCAGGCGCTGACCGCGACGGAGATGTTCACCCGCGCCCGCGCCGCCTTCGTCCGGGAAGCGAACCAGTCCTGGCCGGCGATGATGGATCTGTACCGGGCCATCGCCTTCTTCCGGGAGGAGCGGTGGTTTGAGGCCCGCCGCGACGCCCGCGCCGCCCTGCGCGCCTTTGGGCGCTCGCCCCTGCCGGGCCGCGCCCTATCTTGCCGCCTGCTGCTGGCCCAGCTGGACCTGCAAGCCGGGGACCTGGCCGCCGCGCGGCGACAGGCCGCCGCCGCCCAAGCCGCCATCACCGGGCGCGAGCCGCCGTTGCTGCGCCAGCAAGCGCACCAAACGCTGGGCGAGATCGCCGAGCGCGGCGGCCACCCCTTGGCGGCGGCGCAGCACTATTTGGCCGGGCAGAAAATCTTGGAGTCGCTGCGCGGCGCCATCCACGGCGAGGAGCTGAAGATCAGCTTCTTGCGCCAGCGCCTGGCTGTCTATGAACACTTCGCCGGCCTCTGCGCCGACCCCGAGGCGGCCGCGGCGCTGGGGCCGCTGGGCGATCCCGGCGAACTGGCCTGGCACGCCATCGAGCAGGCCAAATCCCGCGCCCTGCGGGACCGTTTGGCCGCCCCCGCGCCCACGCCCCCGCCGTCGGCCCACGCCTCGCGCAGCCCCCTGGTGGCGCGCATCCGCGCCTTGCGTGAGGAGCTGCATTGGTATCACCACCGCCTTCAGGCGGAGCAGATGGCGCCCCATCCCGCCCCGGCCCGGCTGGCCGCGCTGCAAGCCGCCGCCGAGCAGCGCGAGCGCCAATTCCTGCGCGCCCTGCGGCAGCTGCCGCCGGAGACGGCCGCGGGTGCCGGCTGGGCCGCGCCGGCGGCGCCGTTGCCGCAGGTCCAGGCCTGCCTGCGTCCGCAGACCACGCTGATCGAATACTTCCGCGTTCGCGATCGCCTCTACGCGGCCATCGTCCCGCCGGCCGGCCGGCTCGAGCTGGTTCCCCTTACGGTCGCCTCCCGGGTCGGCCGCGAGTTGCAAGGCCTGCGGCTGCAGCTGTCGAAATTCCGCCTCGGCCCCGCCTACGCCGCCCAGTTCGCCGCTCCGTTACTGCGCGCCACTCAGGCGCACCTGGCGTCGCTCTACCACGAGTTGATCGCCCCGCTGCGCCCCCGCCTGCACACCCCGCGGCTGCTGATCGTGCCCCATGAGCAACTGCACGCCGTTCCGTTCCATGCCCTCTACGACGGTAACGCCTACCTGTTGGACACCTTCATTTGCAGCTATGCGCCCAGCGCCACGCTCTACGCCCGCGCCACCGCGGGCGCGGCGCCCGCCGGCCCGCCCGTCATCTTCGGCATCGCCGACGAGCACAATCCCGCGATCGCCGCCGAGGCCCAGGCCATCGCCCAAGGGCTGCCGGAAGCGGAGCTGCGCCTGGACGCGGCGGCTACCCGCGCCGAATTGCAACGCCTGGGGGCCGGCAGCCGCTGGATTCACATCGCCACCCACGGCGTCTTTCGCCGGGACAATCCCCTGTTCTCGTCCATCCGCCTTGGCGACGGCGACCTCAACCTCTATGACCTCGAGGCGCTGCGGCTGCCCGCCGAGCTGATCACCTTGAGTGGTTGCTCCACCGGCCTGGCCACCACCGACGGCGGCGATGAGCAGATGGGCTTGGCCCGCGGTCTCCTCGCCGCCGGCGGCCGCAATCTGTTGCTCACCCTCTGGGATGTGCAGGACGGCTCAACGGCGCAGTTTATGCCGGCGTTTTATGGTCGCCTGGCGCGCGGCGCCTCTCCCGCGGAGGCCCTGCAAGCCACCATGCGGCAGCTGCGCGACAGCTATGCCCATCCGTTCTATTGGGCCCCGTTCCAACTGATCGCCACGCAGGCGGGCGCGTAGGCGGGCTCATGGGGCACGTGGGTCGGTCGGACCGTGTGCCTTTCCCGCTCAGATAACAACGACTCACCCAGGACTTGGCCGCCGGGTGCGCTGAATAAACGTCTGGTAGCTAACTAATGACTAATACGGCACGGCGGAAATGCCGGCACACAGGGTGTCTCCCGTTGGCCGTGCCAGGGCGGCTTGGGCGGCTGGGGCCGCGGGCCGGCTCCGGCCCAGGCAGGCGGCGGGCACGCCAGCAATCCCGCTCCAGCCCGAGGCGGCATCTAGGTGGAGATGAGCTTCCGATGGCGCGGCGCAGGGGCCGTGATCGTACTTTGGGGCAGCGCTGCCACCATGGCAACCGCACCACCCCGCGCCCAGGACGCTCGCGTTCAGGTTGCCTATTTCTACAAGCCGCCGCTGGATGGAACGCCAGCCCGGGTTTTGGCCCACCACGCACAGCTCATCATCCTCACGCAAAACGATGAAGCATATGCCGCACGCCTGCGCCGGGATGGCTATCGGGGCGCGATTCTGCAATACGTCAACGGCGGTGAGGTGGAGGGACCAGGCCCCTATTTCCGCCGGCCCCGGCAGTGCGATCGAGACTACCGGCCGTATCAATACTCGCTGGCGGATCGCCGCGGGGTGTTCTGCGGCGAAATCAATCCGCATGAACGCTGGTTCCTGCACGGTCCCACCGGCCGCCGCATCCTGAACACCTACCGGTCCGGCGACGGGGTGATGCGCACCAACTATGCGATGAACCCGGCGGCGCCCGGCTGGCGGCGGTTCGCCGCCGGCCATCTCTCGTCATACCGCCGCCTGGGATATGACGGGTTGTTCCTCGACAACATCGCCCTCGGCCGCGCCGGGCTAGAGCACGAAGAACATGGGCCGAAGGGAGTGCGGGAATTCGCTAGCGATGCGGCGTGGCGGCGGGCGATGGCGGGCTTTTTGGCCGCCGTGCGCCGGGCAGTAGGCAGCGCCCCGCTGTGGGCCAACCTCACGCACGATTCCGGCGGCGCCCATTCCTGGCGGCGCTATCTTCCCTATCTCAATGGACTTATGGTGGAAGATTTTTTGTTCGGCTGGCGCGGCTATCCCTTGGCGCCGGCGGGGCGCGAGAGCCAATGGGCCCAGATCCGGGCGGCGCTGCAGGCTGGCCACTCCGTCCTCTTGGTCGCCCAGGGAGGGCGGTGGGATCGGGCGCGCCTACGGTTGGCGCTGGCGGGATACTGGCTGCTGGCCCCGCCGCCGGGCAAGAGCCGGCTGTATTTCCGCTACGGCGACGCCCAGGATTTGGCCTACCGCGCCTGGTGGTGGTACGCGGCCTATGATCGTTCGCCCGGCCGTCCTCTGGGACCGGCCAGGCACCGCGGCACGTGCTGGTGGCGGCCGTTTGCCGCCAGCGTCATCCGCCTTCAGCTGGTGCCGCTGCGCACCGAGCGCTGCAGCCGGCCGCCGCGCGACAGCGCCGCTGGCCGTTGCCGCTTGGTGGCGCTGCGCTCGCGGCGCCGCATCCGCGCCCGGCCATTTCATCCGAGTACACGCCTCGCGGCGGAGCGCCCCGGTTCGACCGCCGGCAGTCCCGCGCCGTGGGACCCGCGAGCGGAAATGGCGAAGGCCGCCGGCCGCGATGCGCGGCGCCGGCGATGAATGGGACGCCACAGCCCGTG
>JBOGKW010000068.1:0-16246 GCA_050746205.1 Terriglobales bacterium
ATTCAACTCATGTATGGAGGCGGCATGGCGCAGGTGGTGGCGATCGGCGCCGAACTGGCCGCCGGGCCGTGGGGGTCGCGACTGACCTGTCTGCAAACGCTCTATCCGCAACGGGATCTCGGGATCCTGGACATTCTCGATGCGGGCGTGGACAAGGGTGCGGCATTGGCGGCGGTGGCGGCGCGGCAGGGCGTGCGACCGGAGGCGGTACTGGCCATCGGTGACAACTATAACGACTTGGGCATGCTGGGCTTCGCCGGCCGGGCGGTGTTGATGGGCAACGCTCACGCCGCCATGGACCGCCCGGGATGGGCGCGCACCGCCGACAACGACCACGCCGGCGTGGCCCAGGCGGTCGAGGCAGCGCTCACGGAACGGCTCTAGGCAGGCAAACCGCGGCAACTTGGAGACGCGCCGAGCGCAAGGAGTGTCCGTTGCCGGCTGTCGAAGCCCGACCGCAGCGACCAGCGGGAGCGTCCAGAGCAGCCCGGCTGAGCCGCCTCGGACGGTGACGGCAGGCCTGGACCGTGGGCGCGCCTATACTGAACGGCATGATGAGCATCGAGGAAGTGTTGCGCGCCGCCGAGGTGCGCACCGCCCCCAATGGTCTGAGCTTCGCCTCCCTGCCCGGCGCCGCCGCCGACGCGCCGATTGAACGCTTGGTGGCCACTGTGCCCCAGGGCGTGGTGCCCCGCTTGGGGCGAACCGTGTGCTATTTCGTTCCCTGGCTGATTAAGCAGCGTCGTGGCGTGGGGGTCGCCACCGAGGTGGCGGCCGAGGGTGAGAGCCGGAAGGAGCTGTGTCATCACCTGGACGTGAAGCCCGCCGCCAATCTGCTGCTCATCAGCCTGCAGTTCTATCAGGACGACCGGTACGGATTGGCGATGGAGTTTTTTGACAAGATCGCCTATATCGCCGCCCTCGAACCGGCCAGTCGGGAGGATTTTTATCTGCTCCTGGCGCAGCAGTTGGAGCGGACGCCGGGCGGGGAGCTGACGCCGGAGGCCAACGAATGGCGGCGCGAGGCGGTGAAGGCGCGCGAAGCCGGCCAGCCGGATGCGGAGTCGGAACTCAACTACCGCCGTGCCGCCGAGACCGACAGTCTCGGCATCTATATGGCCGCGCTGTTCACCGACGTGTTTTTCGAGGACTTGTCCGAGGACGCCGGCGGTCCGGCACTGCCACCCGAGGGGTTGTACGAACGGGTCCGGGTGCTGGAGCGTCTCTATCCGCCCAACCGCGGCTACAGCCTGCAAATCGTACGCCAGCGGGCGCGCAAAAACGCCCGCGCCTAAGGCCCGCGTGCCAAGCGGCGGGCCGGCGCGCGCGGTGCCGATACGGAGAGCGATTCGGAACACGGTGTCGGCGGGCTGGTGTGGGGGCGGAGCCGCCGCCGGCGGGCAGGCCGACGGCGCCCACGCGGAGAGGCTGAACCCACGGCGGGCAGCGAGTTTTGCGCCGGCGGTAGTGTAATCTTGGGCGTGCCTCCAACTACCTCGCACCGCTCGAAGCCGTCCGGCCGTGGCGAGCGCCGCCTGCAGGCGCCGGCGCAAGGTCAAGTGGATGCCCGCGCCAAGCGCCGCGTGCTCCGCCAGCGGGTGCGGCCCATTGACTTCGATCAGGTCTCCTCGGTCGCCGACCTCGTGGGCGCCATGCGCGGGGCCAGCATCCAGGCCCGCAATCTGGGCCTCTGCGCCGAGGTCCTGGACAACCTCTACGCCGACCGCGCCCGGCCGACCGTGCTGCTGGGCCTGGCCGGACCGCTGATCGCCGCGGGGCTGCGCAAGGTGCTGCGGGATCTGGTGGCCGGCGGCTTCGTGGACGTCATTGTTTCCACCGGCGCGATCTTGTATCAGGACATTTATCAGGCCCGCGGCTTCGGCCATTATGTTGGCGATCCGCAGGCCGACGACAGTCATTTGCGCGAGCTGCTGATTGATCGGATCTATGACGTCTACGTGGATGAAGAGCGGTTCATGGAGACCGACAGCTGGCTGGGCCGCCTGGCCGACGAACTGCCGCCGGGCAACTATTCCTCGCGAGCCTATATGGAGTTCGTGGGCCGCCGCCTCGACGACGATCAGTCCATCGTCGCCACCGCTGCGCGGCGGGGCGTGCCGATGTTCGTTCCGGCGTTGAACGACTCCTCGATCGGCATTGGCCTGACCGACCACTACTACCGCGCCAAGCGCGCCGGGCGGCCGCGCGTCGCCATTGACTCGATTCGCGACAACTACGAACTGACCCAGATCGTTGTGCGATCGCCAAAGACGGCGGCCCTCTACATCGCCGGCGGCGTGCCCAAAAACTACATCAACGATTCCGTGGTGATGGCCTACATCTTCGGTGCGGAGAAGGGCCACAGCTACGCGCTGCAGCTCACCGCGGACAATCCGCATTGGGGCGGCTTATCGGGCAGCACGCTGAAGGAGGCGGTAAGTTGGGGCAAGATCCGTTCCAAGGCCACCACCGCCATGTGCTTTGTGGAGCCTTCGGTGTCGTTGCCCCTGCTGGCGGGTTATGCCCTGCAGCGCCAGCTGGCGCGCGGACGCCGGCCGCTGCGCTTAACCTGGGAGGACGACGAACTCCGGTCGCTCCGCTCCTAGCGCCAGCGCCCCACGTCGGCGGACACGCGGTTTTCAGCCATGGCTTCGCTTTCCTCCCGTCCCGTGCACTCCGCTGCGCGGGCGGGGCGGCGCCTCAAGGCGGCGGCGCTGGGCGTCAGCTTGGCGGTCCTGTTGTTTTTCGCCGCCCTGGCCTATGTCTATTTGGCGCGCGGGGCAGCGGCACGGCTGGCGGTGCCGCTGCCGCCGATTCTATATCCCAACACCGTGGTCTTGCTGGCCAGCAGCGCCGCGGTAGAACTGGCCCGCCGCCGGCTGTGCGCCGGCCAGGTGCGCGCCATGCTGCGTTGGCTTGCCGCCGCCTTCGGCCTAGGGTGGCTGTTTCTGGCGGGGCAGTATTGGGCCTGGCGGCAGTGGTGGGCGGCGGGCGTGTACTTGCGCTCGGATCCCGGCAGCCGTTTCTTTTTCCTATTCACCGCCGCCCACGCCCTGCACATCGCCGCAGGCTTGGCGGTGTTGGGCACGATCTTCGCGGCCGCCTGGCGCGGCCGGCTGCGGCGCGAGCAGCCGGCGCCGCTGGAGGCGGCGGCCATCTTCTGGCATTGTCTGGACGTGGCCTGGCTCGGCTTGCTGGCGCTATTATTGCTGGCCTAAGCGTCCGCGACGGACATGCCCGCATCGCCCGACAATCCGCTGTGGCCGGCTTTTGCCGCGCGCACCGGGTGGGACCTGCGGGAAAATGACTGGGCCGCCGCCGTGCGGGCCCGGGGTGGGGCGGCCTGGGACCTGACCGTGACCAACCCCACCGCCGTGGGCTTGGCCTACCCGCGCGAACGCATCTTGGCGGCACTGGCCTCGCCCCAGGCGCTGGCCTACCATCCCACGGCCCGCGGCGCGGTCCCGGCCCGCGCGGCGGTGGCGGATTATTATGCCGCACGCGGGGCGGCGGTCTCCTCCGGCCAGATCCTGCTTACGACCGGCACCAGTGAGGCCTACGCGCATCTGTTTCGCCTGCTCGCCAATCCCGGCGACCGCCTTCACGTGCCCAGCCCGAGCTATCCCTTGCTGGACCACCTGGCCGCGATCCATGACCTGGACTTGGTTCCCTATCCCTTGTGGCACGCCGGCGCCTGGCAACTGGATGCCGCCGAACTCGAGCGAACTCTCACGCCGCGCTCCCGGGCGGTGGTGGTCATCCATCCCAATAATCCCACCGGGTCGTATCTGAGTGCGGAGGAGTGGGCACTGCTGCTGGCGCTGGCCGCTCGCCACGGCCTGGCGATCATCGCAGATGAGGTGTTTTTCGAGTACCCCTGGGATCCGACCTCGGTCCCGCTGGATTTGGCCACTGCCGTTCCCGAAGCGGGCCCGCCAGTGTTTCTGCTTAGTGGGCTGTCCAAGCTGAGCGCGCTGCCGCAAATGAAGCTGGGCTGGCTGGCGGCGTTGGGTGCCGCCGGGGCGGCGAACTGGCGCCAGCAGGCGCTGGCACGCCTGGAGGTGGTTGCCGACGCCTACCTCTCCGTCGGCGCGCCCGTGCAGGCCGCTGCCGCCGAGTTGCTGGCGGTGCGCCAGGTCACGCAGCCACAGGTGTTGGCCCGCGTGCGCGCCAATTTGGCCACGCTGGATGCCGCCCTGGCCGGCCAGTCCTGGGTCTCACGGCTGAGCGCCGCTGGCGGCTGGATGGCGGTGCTGCGCCTGCCCGCTTGGCGCAGCGGCGAAGCCTGGGCCGAGGTGCTGCTGGCCGCTGGCGTCCTGGCCCATCCGGGCGAGTTCTACGGTTTTGCGGGGGGCCTTTCCGCCGGCGCCCATCTGGTGGTTAGCCTGCTCACGCCCGAGGCGCAGTGGGCCGAGGGCATCGGTCGGCTGCTAGCCTGCGTGGTGCGCGCCGGCGGTTGAGCCGACGGGCCCCGCGCGGCGCGGGCCGCGGCTTAGCTGGCAGCGGCAGCCACGGTGGCCATCTCCACGCTGGCGAAGGCGCTGAAAGAGGCGACCACGCGCCGGTCGAACTGGCTTCCCGCGGCCTCTTGCAGCCGCCGCAGCGCCTCTTCGCCCCCCAGCCCGCGACGATACGGCCGGTCGGAAACCATGGCGTCGAAGGCGTCAATGACCGCGATCACGCGCGCGCCCATGGGGATCTCCTCCCCCCGCAAGCCGGCCGGATAGCCCCGCCCATCCATCCGCTCATGGTGGTGCAGCACGAAGTGGCTGACGGCCTCAAACCCGGGGATCAGCCGCAGGATGGCCCAGCCGTATTCGGAGTGGCGCTTCAGCAAGGCATATTCTTCGTCGGTCAGCGCGCCGGGCTTTTGCAAGATGGCGTCGGGGACGCCCATCTTGCCGATATCGTGAAGCAAGGCGCTGACCTCGACGGCTTGGAACAGCGCTTCCTCCATGCCCAACTCCTCGGCGACCCGTACACCCCATTCGGCCAGCCGGGTGCTGTGGCAGCCCGTGTCCAGATCCTTGAGATCGAGCATTTGATGGAAGGCGCAAACCACCGCCGAACGGGTGGCCGCCAGCCGCGCCTCCAACTCGAGCAGCCGCATGCGACTGGCGCCGCCGGCGGCGGGCCTAATCGCCGCCGCCATAATTCATCTCCGTTTGTAACGCCGTCAATACCTGGGCGACGTCCAGCACGCCATGACCCAAGCTGGGGTCGGAGGGCGTGTCGTGGCTGAGCGCCTGCATGGCCTGATCCGGGGTCAAACCCGGCTGCAAGCCCTCCATCAGCGCCACCGTGCCGCTGACGAACGGGGCGCTGAACGAGGTGCCCCAGCCAGCCGCATAGGTGTCGCCGGGATAGGTGGTGATGACGGCTTCGCCGGGCGCGGCCGCGAAGACGACGTCGGCGCCGTAGTTTGAAAACGAGGACCGCTGATCGGCGGTATTGACCGAGGCGATGCCCATCACGTCGTCGGAATAGCCGGCAGGATAAACCATGACGTCTTCTCCGTCATTGCCCACCGAGGCTACGCAGACCACGCCGCTGGCGTTGGCGTAGGCCACCGCCTTTTGCAGCTCCGGGGCCGCCGTGGGAAAGTCAAAGCTCATGTTGATGACATTGGCGTGTTGCCCAACGGCATAGTAGATGGCCCGCAGCACGTCCGACAGATAGCCGCTGCCGTCGTCGCCAAACGCGCGCAGCGGCAGGATCTGCGCCGTTGGCGCCACTAGATGGACGATCCCGGCCACCATGGTTCCGTGGCCGAAATCGGCGTTATCCGGCTGCGAATCCGTGCTGGCGCCTTGTTGATTGACAACCGCCATGGCGTATTGGTTCACCTGCACCGGCGGATAGGCGTTGTTCACGACCGCCATCGAGTACTGGTTGACCACAGCCATCGAATACTGGTTGACCTGGCTGTCCGCACCGTTCGGCTGGTTGGTCAAGAAGTTGTAGCCCGGCAATAACACATTTTTCAGCACCGGTTGCGTGACGTCCACCCCAGTGCCGATGAGGGCCACCACGCCCGCGCCCGTGGTGTTCGCCAGCAGGCGCGCCGCCGGCAATTGGATTTGCCATGTCGCCGGCTGGGCGGCGTAGCCGTGCCAAACGGCGGTGCCGTAAAAGTTTTCGGTGGTGCGATCCCAGAGCCCCGGCACGTTGGCCAGCGGCGCCGGCTCGGGCTGGGTCAGCAGCAAGTCCGGCTCCACGTCCACCACGCCCGGCATGGCCAGCAATCGGCTCAACAGCGTGGCCACAGGGTTATCGCTGGTGATCAGGAAGACATGGCCCAGATTGCCGTCAAGCTCCTCTTGCACCCGGCAGCCCAGCAGCCAGCAGGTCAGCTGTAACACCGGCACGCCGAGGGAGTCACGGACAATCAAGCGGCTTTGCACCTGGCCGCGCGTGCCCAGCACGCCTCCCAGCAGCCCGCCCAACAGTTGCGCGTGCGCGGGGCGCGCCAGCGCACCGCAGAGAAGGAAAACACACAAGACAGTGGCACGTTTCATCGCGAGGCTCCTGAGGGCGGCGTTCCGGGGTGACGCGCCAAGATGCGTAAGGGAATGATCAAAGTTGCAGGCCATGTTGCGGGCCATGGTCCATCGGTGAGCGCTGGGTGGATGGCCAGATGGCAATCCGAACCGACGCCCGGCGGCAAGATCAGCTGAAACTCGCCCAGGTCGTTGCTGCGGGTCACGGCCAGTACCCGCCGGCGCAGCCGCAGGCTGACCGGCGCATCGGCCAGCACCAGGTTCGGCTCGGTGGCGTGCAGGACTTGCCCCGCCAACATTCCCGCGCCGTCGGTCGCGTCCCGGTCCCCACTGGCCAGCTCGCAGCGCACATCCACCACCCAGTCGCCGGCCTGGTAAACGGCATGCTGGGCGCCGGCAGCCCCGCCGCGCAGGCCGGCCTGCAGCGGCTGCCAACCGCCGAACCACTGTCCGAAAATCAAGCGGCGATTCGCGCGGGGCCGGGCCCAGGCAAAGGCGCCGGTGATAAAGCGGCTGACGTCGGGGGGCGGAGCGTAGTCCGGCTCGGCTTGGAGCAAGGTGCCCGCCGAGCGGCAGATCTGCTCTGCCTCCAGGCAGTCGGCGCATTCGGCGTTGAGGTGGGTCTGCATAGCATTAGCGGCAGCGGGCGTGGCAACCGCGCGGGTAAAGTCGGCCCAAGCGCTTAGGGGGAAATGGGGACGGGCCATGATGTCCAAGAACAGGAGATGAAGATCCTCTCATTCAAAAGGAGGAGGTTCCTGCCCGAAAGATACGTATGCATCTTTTTGCACTCTAGGCAGATTCCCGGACCTGGGGAAAAACCTCCCAACCTGGCTCTGGCCGGGGTGGCGCCGCCCCCGTCCGCCCGGCACTAAACCACTCGGGCACTGTCGCTTAGCCTCGATCGGAGGATTGGCAACGCAGGTGCAGATTCCTGCACGGAGGGCGATATGACCTTAATGTGGTTCGCAGCCGGCATCGCGGTATTGGCCGCCATCACGTTGCCCTTGCTGCTGGCGGCCGAGGTTTTGGCGTGGAAGGTGCGCCGACCCGCCAAGGGCTGGCTGATGCTCAACGAGCGCGAGGAATTTGCCCCGGTGCAAGTCTGGCTGGACTGGTGGCACAGGGGCGCGCGGTCGGCGAAGTAGCGGGCGTGGGCGGAGTTTTCCGCCCGGTGAACGTCCCGCTAGCCGCTATAATCCCCCTACATGGACGGGGCGGCTCATCCCGCGGCCGCGGCGCCGCCTGGGGCGTCGCCCGGGCCCGCGTTTGCCGGGCGCGGCGTGACCCTGGAAGTGGTGGTGACCTCATTGGTGGATGCCCGCGCGGCCGCCGCCGGCGGCGCCACGCGACTGGAGGTCGCCGTACAGCTGTCTGACGACGGGCTGACGCCGCCGCTGGCGCTGGTGCGGCAGATTCGGGATGAGATCTCGCTGCCCTTGCGGGTCATGCTGCGCCAGAGCCCCAGTTGGGCGCCCCGCCATGCGCAAGAGATTGAGCAGTTGGCGGCCACGGCGGAGGCGCTGGCCCGACTGGGCGTGGACGGCTTGGTGCTGGGCTTTTTGCGGGAGGGGAGGGTGGATGTGGGCCTGCTCTGCCGCCTGTTGGGCTCGGCCCCATTGTTGGCCGCCACCTTTCATCGCGCCTTTGACGCGGTAACCTATCCCGCCGAGGCGCTCACCGCGCTGAAGACCTGTGAGCAGGTGGATTTGGTGCTCACCGCGGGCGGCGGCGGGGAGTGGGCGGCGCGCCTGGAGAACTGGCGCCGCTGGCCGATTTTGGCCCGCCCGGAGATGACCATCGTCGCCGCCGGCGGCTTGGACGTCGCAGCGATCGCCGAACTGCGCGCGCGCACCGAGTTGCGCCAATTCCATGTCGGCCGCGCGGCGCGCCCGGCCGGATGGGATTCCCCGGTCAGCGTGGAACGGGTGCGGGAACTCCGCGCCGCCGCGGGCTGACCGCGCCCGCCGGCCCGCGATTTACACCACCAGTTCGGGAACTTCCAGGTCCCGCTGCCGGAACGCGTCCAAAAAGGCGTGCACCACCTGCGGATCGAAGTCCGTGCCCGACCCTTTGCTGATGATTTCCTTGGCCTCGAAGGGCGACATCGCCTGCCGGTACGGGCGGTCGCTGGTCAGCGCGTCGAACACGTCGGCCACCGAGAGGATCCGGGCCTCGAGCGGAATCTCCTCGCCGTGGCTGGGATGGTATCCGCTGCCGTCGAACTTATCGTGATGGCTGAGGATGATCGGCAGCACGCGGCGCAGGCTGCCTCCCACCGGGCTCAGCATGGCGACGCCCCGGTCCACGTGCAACTGCATTTGACGGAACTCGTCGGCGGTGAGCCGCGCCGCTTTGTACAACAGTTCGCGGCCCGTATCCAGCTTGCCGATGTCGTGCAGCAGCGCCGCGGCGCGGATGTCCTCCAGCCGGTTCTCGTCCAGTCCCATCTGCCGCGCAATGCTATGGGCGTAAATGGAAACGCGATAGGAGTGGTTCTGCGTATATTTGTCCTTGGCCACGAACTGCTGCAGGATCATCAGCACGCCATGATAGGTCTCGCGCAGGTCCTGCAGGTGCCGTTCGTTGCGCTCATGCAGCGTGCCCATGGCGTAGGCCACCAACACCAGCACCCCGCCCCACACCGTCAGCTCGTACCAGCGCGCGCCCGGCAGCGCGGGGGCGTGGCCGAAGATCTCCGGCTTGTACCAGACCAGCAGCAGCACCAGGAAGACGCTGGCGAAGGCGGTCAGGACGGCATGGCGCCGGCCATAAAAATAGGCTGAGAAGACCGCGGGGAGCAGGTACAACTCCAGCAGCATGCGCTCGCCGGCTAGGCACCAGTTGAGCACCGCCGCGATCAGAAACAGCGAGAGGATGAGCCAGAGTTCCCGGTTCACCTCCGCCAGTTTGCTGCTGTTCAGCTTGGCCATATGGGCACCTCGTGCGCGCCAACCGGGAGGACGATGAGCCCAAGACTAGAACATTCCAATCCCGCCGGCTATTGTCCTGGCGGACAGGTATGCGGACAGTAATCCGTCGCGGCCAGATCCGCGCCGGCGTCAGGCTCTGAGTCATGGGCGATGTGTTACGGTTAACTCACCAAAGTTGCCGCCAGTTAGAGCTTGGTTGCCGATGACCGCCCCGTTCCGCCGTGCCCTCGCCGCCGCCGCCGCCGCTGGCGGTGCGCTAGCCCTGACCTGGGCGTGCTGGCGGCCGGGGAACTTCGTGACGGTCGCGGGGATATTACTCCTCTATGTGCTGCTGTTGAGTTTGGGTCGTACCGCGGTGACGCCGCTGGCCGCTTCGGTCGCCGCGGTCGCGGCCTATGCCGCGGCGCTCTGGCCGGGCCGGGGTGGACCGCCGCCGCAGGCCGCCTCGGCGCTGGGCTTTCTGGCGGCGGCATTGTTGGCCGTGATCGGCAGCGCGGCGCTGTGGCGAGGCCGCGCCCATGCCGGTGGCCAGACCGTCCTGGCGCTGGAGCGCCGCTACCGCCGGCTGGTGGATCGGAACTTGGCCGGCGTGCTCTGCCTCTCGCCTCGCGCTGAGGTCACGGACGCCAATGACGCGGCCGCCGCCATCCTTGGCTGTGGCGCACGCGCCGGTCTGCTGGCCCGAAACGTCGGGGAATTCTTCCCGGATGCCGCTGAGTGGAACGAACTGCGCGCCCGGGTGGGGAGCGAACACCACGTCCCCAACCATGAGGTCCAGCTCCGTCGTCCCGACGGAGCGTTGATCTGGGCCCTGTGCAACTTCACGTTGGCGCCCCGGGATCCCGGCGTGCCCGACGGCACCATCGAAGCTACCTTGGTGGACATCACGGAGCGCAAGCACACCGAGGAGATCCTGCGTGCGCGGGAGCGGCGTTTCCGCGCCCTCATCGAAAACAGTTCCGACGCCATCGCTCTCATCACCCCCAAGGGCGAGCTGATCTACGCGAGCGGCAGCACCGAGCGCGTGTTGGGCTACACGCCCGAGCAAATGACCCGCCGCCGCTTGCCGGAACTGGTGCACCCGGAGGATATGGACGGCGCTACGCTGCTGTGGCGGCAGGCGCTCGATCACTCAGGGACCAATGTCCAGGGGCAGTACCGCTGCCGCCACGCCGACGGGGGTTGGCGCTGGATCGAAAGCACCATCTGCGACCTCTCCGACGCCCCCGGCGTCCGCGCCCTGGTGGTCAATTACCGCGATGTGAGCGAACGCAAGGCGCTGGAGCAGCAGCTGCGGCAATCGCAGAAAATGGAGGCCATGGGCCGCCTCGCCGGCGGAATTGCCCACGACTTCAACAACCTGCTGACGGTGATCACTGGCTACAGCGACATCGCGCTGCTGCGGCTCCAGCAACCGGAGGGCTTGCGCAAGCCACTGGAGGAGATCAAGCGCGCCGGCGAGCGCGCCGCCGGGCTGACCCGCCAGTTGCTCGCCTTCAGTCGCGAGCAGGCGCTGGCGCCGCAGGTGGTGGACCTAAACCGCTTAGTGGAAACCATGGAGCAGATGCTCCGGCCGCTGATCGGCGAACCCATCGCCGTCCGTCTGCGCCTGGCCAGCCACCGGGCTTTTGTTCGCGCCGACCCCGCGCAGATCGAACAAATGCTGCTTAACCTGGCGGTTAACGCGCGCGATGCCATGGCCGAGGGCGGTGAACTGACCCTGACCACCGGTCAGGTGGAAATTCCCGTTCCCACGCCGCCGCATGCGGGGCCGGCCCCTGGGCGGTATGTCTTGCTCTGCGTCCAGGACACCGGTACCGGTATTCCTCCGGAGATCCAAAGCCGCATCTTCGAGCCTTTTTTCACCACCAAGGAGCGGGGCAAGGGCACCGGCCTGGGCCTGGCCATGGTCTACGGCATCATGCGGCAAAGCGGCGGCTATGTCGAGGTCAAGAGCGAACCGGGGCAGGGCAGCCAGTTCTTTCTCTATTTTCCGGTAGTGGAGGAAAAGGAAGCCCCCGAACCCCAGGTGGCGCCCCGGGCCGACGCTCCGGCGGCGACCATTCTGATCGCGGAGGACGAGGATGGCGTTCGTTCCCTGGTGCGCGACACCCTGGCCGCGCACGGTTTCCACGTCCTGGAGTCGCGCGATGGCCGCGAGGCGCTGCAGATCTGCGCCGAGCACCCCGGCCGCATTGATTTGCTTCTCACCGACGTGGTGATGCCCAACCTGGATGGCCGCCGCTTGGCCGAGCGCCTGCACGCCATGCGCCCGGAGACGAAAATCCTGTTCATGTCCGGCTACGCCGATCCGCAACTCGGCGACAATCGCAAGCTCGGCCAGTTCCTACAAAAGCCTTTCGCTCCGGATGCGGTGCCGGCGCGGGTGCGGGAAATGCTGGGCTCCTAGCCTTCCGCGCGCAGCGGGGGAGAATGCGGGCGGGAACGCCCCGGCCCAGCTACTTCTTCTTTGCCGCCAGCACTTTGGGCTTTTTGGCTGCCTTCTTGTCCAACTTGGCGCCGGCGATGCGCAGGTAATCGCCCACCGAGCGGCAGTCCTCCCACTCTTCCTCGCTGAATTCGCGAGCGCCCAATTGCTCCTCGGCGCACAGCAGCAGTTCGGCCACGTCAATGTCGTCCAGTTCGTGGTCTTCCAGCAGCGAGGACTCCGGCGTCAACTCCGCCTCCTCGATGGCCATCTCCTCGGCGATCAGGTGGGTCAGCTGGGCATGCACGACTTCGGCGGACTTCGACATGCCTTTAGGATACCAGGGCCCGCCAGCGAGGGGATTTTCCTTCCGCGGCGTTCACGGCCGGGTTCCCGGCGGGTGGGCCTCAAACAGCGTCTCCAGCCTCCAGCGGCCCGCTCCCCGTCCCAACGTCGAAGATCGAGAGGATGTTGGGGTGGTTCAAGGCCGCGACGGCACGGGCTTCCTGCTCGAAGCGCCGCTGCCGCTCCGCATCGGCCGCCAGTCCGGGAGGCAACACCTTCAGCGCCACCGCGCGCTGCGGGCGCGTGTCGCCGGCGCGGTAGACCACGCCCATGCCGCCCGTGCCCAGCAGGCTGTCCATGCGGTAGGGCCCGGCCTGGGTACCGGCAGCGAGAGCCATCGCGCCACACTACCAGCCCTCTCGCCTTGGGCTGGCCCCGCCGGGTCTGGGCGCGCCATTGGGCGTGAGCGGCGCATTCGCTAGACTGGCAACATGCCGCCGTTCGCGCCTCAGGCCGCCGCCACCTTGAAGGCTTTCTTTGCCCGCGGCGGCGCCCTAGCGCAGGCGCTGGGTAATTTCGAATACCGGCCCGGCCAATGCGAGATGGCGGAAGCGGTGGAGCGAGCCTTGGCCGAACGGCGCCATTTGCTAGTCGAGGCCGGCACCGGGACCGGCAAGACCCTGGCCTATTTGGCGCCCGTTCTGGCCAGCGGGCGGCGGGTGCTGATCTCCACGGGCACCAAGAACCTCCAAGACCAGCTGATCCACAAAGACATACCCTTGCTGGCGCGGGCCGTGGGCCGGCCGCTGAAGGCGGTCTGCCTGAAGGGCCGCAACAACTACGCTTGCCGGGCCAAGATCGCCGACCTGGAGCGCCAGCCGGCACTGCTGGGCCTGGCCGACCTGGACCGTTACCGTCACATCCGCGCCTGGGCCGAGGAAACCGCCACCGGCGATCGGGCCGAGTTGGAGGATTTGCCCGAGGCGTCGCCTTTGTGGGAGCGGCTGAACGCACGCCGGGACGCCTGCACCGGCGCCAAATGCCGCTGCTTCGACGAGTGCTTTTTGACCTCTCTGCGCCAGCGGGCGATGGAGGCGGATTTGGTGGTGGCCAACCATCATCTGTTTTTCGCCGACTTGGCCATCAAGAGCCGCGATTTGCCGGGCGTCTTGCCTCCCTACGAGGCCGTGGTGTTAGATGAGGCGCACGAACTCGAGGACATCGCCGGTCAATATTTCGGCGTGGGTCTCAGCAATCTGCAGCTGAACGATCTGGCTACCGACGGCGGCGCGGCGGCGAAGTTCCTGGCCGCCTCTGGCGGTGGCGCGTCCGCGGAGGGCAGCGCCTGGCTGCTGCCCCTGCAGCACGCCGCCGAGGCGGGCGGCCAGCTGTTTACCGCCTTGGCCGCATCCGGCGAGGGGCGAGCGGCTTGGCGGGATCGTCCCGGTTTCCTCGCCGCCCATCAGGCCGCCTTTAACCGCTTGCGCGGCGGGCTCGCTGCGGCGGCAGCCGGCCTGGATGCCGTGCGTCCGGCGCCGGAGGAGCTTGAGCCGCTGCGCCGCCGGCTGCGGGATACGGCGGAGAAGGTGGCGTATCTGTTCACCGCCGAGCCCGACGGCGTCGTCTTTTGGCATGAACGCCGCGGCCGCGGCGTTTACCTCCAGGCCACGCCCATCGCCGTCGCCGCCTTGTTGGAGGAGCTCCTGTTCGCCGCCACCGACACCGTCATTCTCACCTCCGCCACCTTGGCCATCGAGGGCCGCTTCGATTATGTGCGCCAGCGCCTCGGCGTGCCGCATGGCGGCGAGCGGGTGGTCGCTTCCTCGTTTGACTACGAACGCCAGGCCCTGCTGTATCTGCCCGAGGATCTGCCCGACCCCCGCGCGTCGGAATTCCCCGCCGCCGCCGCCGAGGAGATCGCCGCCCTGTTGGCCTGTTCGCAAGGGCGGGCGTTTGTGCTCTCGACCAGCCACGAGCAGATGCGCGAGCTACACCGCAGGCTGGCGCCGCGGCTGCCCTTTCCTACGTTGCTGCAAGGCGACGCGCCGCGGCATATCCTTTTAGAGCGGTTTCGCCAGACGCCTGGGGCGGTGCTGTTCGGCACCAGCAGCTTTTGGCAGGGCGTGGATGTGCAAGGAAAACAATTGAGCTGCGTCATCGTGGATAAGCTGCCCTTCGCCGCGCCTACCGATCCGGTGCTGGAGGCGCGCATTCGGGCCTTGGAAGCCGAGGGGCGCAATGCGTTCACGGAGCTGCAGTTGCCGCAAGCGGTGCTGGCGCTCAAGCAAGGCTTTGGCCGCCTGATTCGCTCCCGCGCCGACCGCGGCGTTTTAGCTCTGCTCGACGGCCGCATCCTGCGGCAGCGCTATGGGGCGGTGTTTTTGGATAGCCTGCCCCCCTATCGCCGCACGCGCCAGCTCTCCGAGGTCCGGGCCTTCTTCGCCGCCGACGCGGCGGAGGCTCGCGTATGAGCGCCCGGCCGCGCGGCTCCGGGACTGCCGCCCATCGCCCTGGCCTGGCGAGCATCCTGGCCCGAGCGCAGGGGCGGCGCGTTGCCATTTGTGGCGACGTCATGCTGGATCATTTCCTGTGGGGCGATGCCACGCGAATCTCTCCCGAAGCGCCGGTGCCGGTGATCTTGTTGGAACGGGAAAGCGACACCCTCGGTGGCGCCGCAAACGTCGCCCTGAATATTGCCGCGCTGGGCGGGCGGGCGGCGCTGTTTGGCGCCATCGGCGATGATGCCGCCGGGGCGCGTGTACGGGAATTGCTTGCCGCCGCCGGCGTCGAAACCGGCGGCCTGCTGGTCCTTCCGGGCCGGCCGACGACCGTCAAGCAGCGGGTGTTTGCCCGCAACAAACACGTGCTGCGGATTGACCGCGAGCAAACGCTGCCCCTGGATGGCGCCGCGCGCCGCCGCCTGCTGGCCGCCTTTGCCGCTGCGGCGGCCCGCGATGGCTTTGCTGCCTCCGTGGTCTCCGACTATGGCAAAGGCACGGTCACCCCGGCGTTATGGCGCGGCTGGATGGCGGTGGCCCAGCGCTGGCGGCTGCCGGTCTGCGCCGATCCCAAATCCCGTCAGTTGCGCTACGCTGGAGCGGCAATGCTGAAGCCCAATGCGCGGGAGTTGGCCCACCTGACCGGCATGCCGGTGGATGGCGAGGCGGCGATTGCCCGGGCGGCGGCGCGCGTCCTGCGCCGCCACGGCTGCCAATCGCTATTAGTGACCCGGGGCGGCGAGGGCATGCTGTTGTTCGCCGGCGGCTCCATGATCCGCATCTCTAGCGCCGCGCTGGAAGTCGCCGATGTGACCGGCGCGGGCGACACCGTCGCTGCGGCGCTGGCGCTGGCGCTGGCCGTCGGCGCTGCACCAGCAGCCGCGGCGCGGCTGGCCTCCGCCGCCGCCGCCGTGGTCGTCGCCAAACCGGGCACCGCCGTGGCTACCCATGCCGAACTGCGGGCGGCGTTGCAGGGCGCGGGCGGGCGGCGGCCGCCGAGGGACCGGGGATGATCGTCATTACCGGCGCGGCGGGCTTCATCGGCAGCGCACTGGCCTGGCATTTCAACCTCGCCGGGCACAATGACTTGTGGCTGGTAGATGAGCTGGGACACGGCCAGAAATGCCTGAACTTGGCGGGGCTGGACTTCGCTGATTACACCGACAAGGGGGAGTTCCTTGAGCGGTTGGCCGCCGGATCGGTGCCGCCGCTCGAGGCCGTCTTTCATCTCGGCGCCTGCTCGTCCACGACGGAAACCGATGCCGCGTATTTGATGCGCAACAACTTCGCTTACACTCGCGCGCTGGCCAAATGGTGCCTGGCGCGCGGCGTGCGCCTGGTCTACGCCTCCAGCGCCGCCACCTATGGCGACGGCGCCCAGGGTTATAGCGAAGACGCCAGCGGCCTACCGCGGCTGCGGCCGCTCAACGCCTATGCCCTCTCCAAGCACGCCTTCGATCTATGGGCCTGCCACGCCGGGGCCCTGGACCGCATCGCCGGACTGAAATATTTCAATGTCTTTGGGCCGAACGAATATCACAAGGCGGAGATGCGCAGCATGGCGCTGCGCGCCTTCGAGCAGATCCAAAGCGTCGGCCGCGT
>JBOGKW010000069.1:0-15512 GCA_050746205.1 Terriglobales bacterium
CACATACGCCGAGACGCCCTTCTCCCGGGCTACCGCAATCCCGTAGGTGATAAGGCCCTGCTTGACCGTGTCGTGAACCTGGGGAAGGCGCACCACCGATACCCGCGCGCCGCGCGACGCGACGGCGGCGGCCGCCTCTTCCGAGGCGGCGCGAGGCATCGCGGCGGAACTCACCGCCGCACCGTCTTCCGTTGCCAACTGGCCCGGCGTCGCGTTGGCGATACCGGTCCCGGAGGTAACGATCAAGGGCCGGGTCGAACCGGCGAGCGCGGAGCCGAGAGCCTTGACGGCACGGCGGTCCGCCTCGCAATTTTCCACGAACTTCGAGAAGTCGTGGTTAAAGGCAAGGTGAATCACGCCGTCCGCCGCAGCCGCTCCACGGCGCAGGCTCTCCAGATTCTCGACATCGCCCGGCTGCGCCTCCGCTCCCGCGGCGGCAAGGGCCCTGGCGCCCGCATCGGAGCGCGTCAGCCCAACCACCCGATGCCCCGCACCGATCAACTCCCGGACAACAGCAGAGCCGACGAAGCCTGTTGCCCCGGTGACAAATACCTGCATAACCTATTCCTTTCCGTGCCGGCCGTTCGAGCCCGCCCTAGCCGCCCTTCTGCTGGCAGCCGAGACGGCCGCCCTACGAGCGCGTTCGTGGGACAGGCGTCTCGCCTGTCTGCCTCCAGCGCATGTCCGCAGCATTGACGAGCGGCCGTCACGTTGAGTAAAGTGGAGATTGTCTCCGTATTTGTAGATTACCGGAGGACCTCTCCGGTTGCAAATAGTTTTCTATTTTTTGAGCATGGCAACCCAGCGCTCCCAACCCGCCCGGCGAAAACCACGTTCCGATGCGCAACGAAACCGCGAGCGCATCCTGGAGGTGGCCAGGGAGGCATTCACGCGATCCGGGGCGAACGCCAGCCTGGACGACATCGCACAACAGGCCGGGGTTGGACCGGGGACTTTGTATCGCCATTTCCCAACGCGCGCAGAACTGCTCGAAGCGGTGTACCGGACTGAGATGGAAAAGCTAGCCGCGGCGGAGCAGGAGTTGGGCCGGACGATGCCTGCACTCGAAGCCTTGCGGGCCTGGCTGTTGTTGTTTGTTGACGCCATCGCGACAAAGCAGGTCATCGCTCCCGCGCTGAATGCGCTGATGGAAGATCACAAGAAGGCCGTCGAGGCGTCCTACGCTCGGATTCACGCAGCGCTCCGGGCGCTGGTCCAGCGTGCGATCAAAACCGGCGACATCCGTAGGGACCTCGACCCGCTGGATCTGCTGCGGGCTTTGGTCGGTGTGTCGAACGTGGCGGCCAGCCCGGACTGGCAACCCAGCGCCCGCAGGCTGGTGGATATTCTCCTCACGGGCTCCCGCCCGGTCAGGTAGGCATGCGCTTCCGGGTAGCCCGAAATTCACCCGTCAAGGCCCGCCGTGCGAGCGCACCGCCAGAGCCCGGCGCCGGATCCCGGGCGCGGGCGGCCGGGTTCGGCGCGCCCTGGTTCCCCATGGCACAGCACGCGGCCAGGCCGCAACTCATTCGCGCCGCCACAAATTACTCGGCTGTTTCATGGTTCGGTAGAAACCAGCCCGGTCATTTGCGTAGGCGAATCGAAGGCGGTTGGGCATCAGGAATGGACCCCTGGAATGGGCCATTAGCGCCCGCTTCGACTCGGGCACCGGCGTCAGCGGTCCCAGCGCACAACTGTGCCCGGCCCGCACTGGCGCTTACCGCACCACTTGGCGCATGACTGCGCCCTGCCGGTTTGGCAGCTGACGCGCGAGGCCGCAGTTTTCGTTGGACGGAAACGCGTGCCATCCGCCAGGCGCACAAGCCGTTTTTCTGGTACGATTTTGGCCCAGGCGCAGCCGCGGGAACGCGCTTCCTGGCTAACTGCGCTCGGCGCTCTGAGGGGCGTCCCCAAAAGAGTGGGAAAGGCGGCCAGGTGCTCGGCGCAGCGAACGCGGTCGGAACGCGCCGGGCGCCCCAACCCCGCTGCGGGGAGGGCGACGCGTGAGGCTGGTTCGCGCCCATTGGCTGGAGGCCATCCGTCGCGACGCCTGGCGCGGGCCGAGCTTGTCGGGGGACGCTACTTCTCCGGACTCGGCGTCCGGCCACTCCTGTGGCGCCTGTTGGAGCCCACCGACGCTCGCCCTGGAGCGCCCGCCACCGTCGTGGCGAGCTACGCCTATTGGGCCAGTGCCCTCGGTCGCAGCCCCGCAGCGGTCGGGGCGACGGTCACGGTCAACGGCGTGCCCGCCGCAATCGTTGGCGTCCTGCCGCCGGGTTTCTCCGGCGTGGTGCCGGGCCAAGCGCCGCAGATCTACGGACCCCTGACGGCGCCGTTTCTCGAGCCGTTCGGCGGCTGGGGTGACGCCACGCACGGCAAGCTGACGTCGAATTGGTACTGGGTCAACCTCATCGGCCGCGTCCGGCCCGGCCTTGGCCCGGCTCAGGCACAGGCAATGGCAGCGGCCGCGTTCCGCGCTTTCTCCACGCGAAACATTCGCCAGCGGCCGTTCCCAAGGATCTCCCCCGCCTGACCTTGGTACCGGCCGCCCGCGGCCCGGGCGATCTGCGCCAGCAGGCCCAGCAGCCCCTGCGGGCGCTGGCCATCCTGTCTGGCCTAGTCTTGCTCATCGCCTGCGGCGACGTAGCTGCCCTGCTAACCGCTCGCGGGCACGCGCGCCAGTCGGAGCTCACTACGCGCCTCGCCCTCGGCGCCTCCCGCTCCCGCTTGCTGGCGCAACTCCTCACGGAGAGTCTCCTGCTTGGCGCCGGCGGCGCCGCCCTGGGACTTCTTCTGGCTCGTGGTGGCGTTGCCCCCATCCTGGCGCTCCTCGGCGGCGGTCAGCCACTCCATTTGGGGGTTGCCCTGGACGCCAACACCTTCCTGTTCACCGCCGCCGTCACGGCTCTCGCTGTGCTGCTGTTCGGCCTGGCCCCCGCCTGGAGCTCGACCCGTGCTCCGCTCGTCCCCGCCCAGCGCAGCGCTATGGGCGCGCCCAGAGGGCGGCGGCTGGGCCGGACCCTCCTAATCGGCCAGACCGCGCTCACGCTGGTGGTGCTCGTGGCGGCCGGACTGTTCGCCCAGACCCTCCAGCGCCTGCGCTCGGAGCCGCTCGGCTTTCGAGCCGGCCATCTGCTGACGTTCCGCGTGGCGGCACCCGCCGCCCGCTACCCCGGCGCCGCCACCACCCGCTTGTATGGGCGCCTCCGGCGCCGCCTCAGCGCCCTGCCCGGCGTCACCGGGGTTAGCTATTCAGAAGTCAATATGATCAACAGCGGCTCGCCGGAGCTCGGGGTGGAGGTTGTCGGTCCGCACCGGGCGGAATTCGAGACGCCCCTTTGGAATATCGTCGGCCCCGGCTTCTGCCGCGTAATGGGCATCGCGATCGTGCGCGGCCGCTGCATTTCCGCCGCCGACGGCCCCGGCGCCCCGCCCGCCGCCGTGGTGAATCGCGCTTGGGTCAAGGCCGTGCTGGGTCCCCACGCCATGGCCGTCGGCCGCGAATTTTATCAATTGGGGAAGGCGCCCTTCCATATCGTGGGCGTGATGGCCAACGCCAAGTTCGGCGCCGTGGTCAACGGCCTTCAGCCCGTCGGATTCCAGGCCGCCGCTCAGATGCCGCCGGGCCTGGGGGCAATGACCTTCGAGCTGCGCACCGCCGGCCCGCCCCTGGCGTTGGCCCGGGCAGCGGGCCGCGCCGTGCGGGGCGTGGACCCTGATCTGGTGCCGTTGGACATGAGAACGGAGAAGGCCGCCATCAGGGCCGACCTTTCCCTTTATCGCCTCTTCGCCCTGATTGCCGGCGGCTTCGCCGTCCTGGCCCTGCTGCTCGGGGCAATCGGCCTGGAGGGCAGCATGGCGTTCTGGGTCAGCCAGCGGACCAACGAGATCGGCGTCCGCATGGCGCTCGGCGCTCCGCGCGCCGCCGTCGCCCGGATGATCCTAGGCGAGGCGTTGGCCTTGCTCAGCGCTGGGACCCTGTTCGGCCTCGCTGCGGCGTGGCTTGCCGTCCAGGAGCTGCGCGCCACGGTCGCCGGCGCCGTCCCGGCCAGTGCCGCGCTTCTCGCCACAGCGCTTATTGTTCTCGAGTGCGCCGGTCTTCTCGCCGCTTACATTCCTGCCTGCCGTGCCGCCGCGCTTGATCCTTTGACCGCCCTGCGCCGGGATTGACCGCCAGCACGCGGTCCGTGGCGGAGGTGGAGCGGGTGGCGCGCGACCGTCAGCGCCAGATGCGTTGGAGCCAACCGCGAGGCTGAGGTGCAGGGCGAAACAGGATGGCGGTGATGTTGTCTTCGCCGCCGGCCCGGTTGGCGAGCTCGATCAAGCGGTCGGAGGCCGTCTGCAGGCTGAGGGACTCTTCGATGGCGTTGGCAATCACCGGATCGGGAACCATTCGGGAAAGGCCGTCGGAACAGAGCAGAAAGGTATCTGCTTCCATAATCGTATGTTCCTGGAGGTCCACTTCCACGTTTTCGGTGTGGCCCAGGGCCCGAGTGAGGATCGTTTGGAGCTTGCTTGCGGCGGCCTGTTCATCGGTCAGCAGTCCCAGACGAACCTGTTCGGCCACCAAGGAATGGTCGCGTGTGATTTGCTCGATCCGGCCCAAGCGGAGGCGATAAGCGCGGCTGTCGCCGACATGGGCCAGGCTGAGGGTTCCGTCCTGCAACCAGCCGGCGACTACCGTCGCCCCCATGCCGTGCAGGGTCGGATCAGCAGCGGCAAGGCGGTAGATGGAGTTGTGAGCGCAACGAATTGCGCTGCGCAGCCGGTTTGAAGCGGGGGTGAATTGCGGGCTGGGAGGTCCTTCTAGCGGCAGCGCCGGATCGGCAAGGCCGTCGCGGCAGTGTTTGCTGATCACGGCAATGGCGATGGCACTGGCTATCTCGCCATGTTCCTCGCCGCCCATGCCGTCGGAAACGACGAAGAGCGCCATGTCCCGCTCGACGACAAGACTGTCTTCGTTCCTTCCGCGCACGCGCCCGGTGTCGGTTTGAAACCCGACCTCCAGCTTCAGCTCGCTGCCGCCAACGTTCCCTTTCGACATCCTTTGCGCGTCGCTCTTGCTAGCGAGGACTGATCTCGCGTAAGGCTACCAACCTGCCATCGGCATTGCAAGCCTCTGTGTCGGACGAAGCGCCCGTGAGCGCGGGGGGTGCTCCGCCGCATGCCGCCCGCGGTTGCCTGGGGCCAGGAAATGGCGCGGTGAGGCCCCCAGTGACGTTCGCGGATACGGAACTGGGCTGGGTCCGAGATCGAGCCGGTGCCGGTTCCGCTTCGCCAGGCCGTGGGATCCCAGGCGGCACGGGCTTGCGGATACCACATGGATTGGGTTCGCCGTCGGTCGCTGGGAGGACGCACCGGTGGTTGCGCCAGCGCGCCATGCCCGCTACCCTGTCGGATAGGTAATTTGTGGCACAAAGGCACTTGTGCTGAAGAAGATCGGCAAATACGAGATCATCGCCGAACTCGGGCGCGGCGCGATGGGAGTCGTGTACGAAGCGCGCGACCCGCTCATCGGCCGGATGGTTGCGCTGAAGGTCATTACGGGCGGCCAGACGAACAGGCCGGAGTTGCTCGATCGCTTTTACCAGGAGGCGCGCTCGGCGGGGGCGCTGCAGCACCCCAACATCGTCACCGTCTACGAACTGGGCAACGAAGCCGACCTGCCGTTCATCGCGATGGAATACCTGGGCGGCGTGAGCCTGGAAAAGATCATCGCGCGACGCACCCCCATGCCCCTGGCCCACAAGGTAGGCTATGTCGCCCAGATTTGCCGCGCCCTTGAATACGCCCATAAGCACGGGGTCGTTCATCGCGACATCAAGCCCGGCAACATCATGGAAACCGCCGAAGGCGCCGTCAAGGTGGTGGATTTCGGAATCGCACGGCTGGTGGACGCTTCGAAAACCCAGACCGGCACGCTGATCGGCACGCTCGGTTACATGTCTCCACAGCAGCTACGCGGAGAGCACGCCGACGAACGCTCGGACATCTGGGCAGTTGGCGTTCTCTTCTATGAACTGCTCAGCTACGCCCGGCCCTTCCGCGGCGACAACCCCGCGGCGCTCATGATGAGCATCATTTCCAAGGCGCCGCCGCCGCTCGTCGCCGGTGGCGTTGATTGCAGCGCGGAACTCGAAGCGATCGTCTTCCGAATGCTGGAGAAGGAAGCCGCAGACCGCTACCAGACCATGGATGACGTGCTGCTCAGCCTAGACCCCGTGTGGAAGAGCCTGCAGCAAGCCCGGGTCACGGAACTGGTGGCTGAGAGCCACCGTCAAATCGAAGCCGACGACTTCAAGCACGCGCACCAACTGCTGCGCGAAGCCCTTCACTCCGACAGCTCGAATCCAGAGGCCAAATCGCTGCTCGAGAAGGTCAGCAAAGAGCTGCGCCGGCAACAGGTGCTGCCGAAGCTAAAGGATCAAGTTGGCAAGGCACGGGAGCTGCTCGATGCGGGCCGCCTGCAGGAGGCAAAAAGCGAGGTCGAGTCCGCACTGCGACTCGATTCCACCTTCGCACCGGCGCGCGGCTTGCTGGAGGAAGTCGAAAGCGCAGCCCGACGGGTAAGAGAACTCGACCAGCGGCTTCGCGCCACCGAGCAAAGCATCGCCACCGGCGCACTGACCGATGCGGATCGCCGGCTCGACGATCTGCTCGCGCTCGACCCAGAGAATCCGCGGGCGCAGGAACTGCGGCAGCAGATTCGCGAAGAGGTGAATCGGCGGGAGCAGCGGAAGCGGCTTTCTGAGGCCTTGCGGCACGCGCGCGACCTATGGTCGCAATTGAGCTACTCCGATTGCATCCAGGAGCTCCTTGAGTTGCAGAGGGAATTCCCGGGCAACGCCGAACTCGACAAGTTGCTCGAAACTGCGCGCCGCGACCAGGCCGACGCCGAGAGGCAGAAGAAGCTGGCTGCGGCGCGGAACCTGCTTGCCGGGCAGCAGTATGAGGAGGCGTACAAGGCGCTGGCGGAGTTACAGAAGGATTTCCCGCAGGATGCCGCGATCGAGAACCTGCTGAAACTGGCGGCCGTGGAGCGGGGGATTGCGGCGCAACAGCAGCGGCTGCAGCGGGAGCTTGCCTCGCTGCGCTCCCTGGCGAGCCAAGGCAAGCACGGCGAGGCGCTGCGCGGCGGCGAGCAGTTGCTGAAGGAGTATCCCGGCGAGTTCGAGCTCGTCGAGCTGGTCAAGTTTCTTCGAGCTGAATCCCGGCGCGGCGAGCAGGCCCTCCGGCTCGATCAGGCGGTTCGGCGGACGCGCCAACTGTTCGAGAGTGGCGCGTTTACGGAAGCGGCACGGGAAGCGGCAGCGGCGCTGAAGGAATTTCCGGGCAATGGCGAGCTGGCTTCGCTGGCCGAGCAGGTACACAAGAAGAAGCAGGAGCAGCGGCACCGCGATCAAATCGAGAAGCGGATTCGCGACGTCAAGACGAGGATCGAACAGGACGAACTCACCGGCGCCATCGAGCTGGCGCGGGAAACCATCGCGACGCTGGGGCCCGATACGCATGTGAGCCGCCTGCTGGAGGCGGCCGAAGGCGAGTGGAAGCAGCGCGCGAAGGAAAAGGAGCAGGACCAGAAGGTGCAGGACGCGAGGAGCTTTCTGGAGGACGGCAAAGTGGACGAGGCGACGCAGACCCTGGACCAGGCGCTCGCCACGCGTTTGCTCGACGCGGGCGATCCGCGCGTGAAAACCTTCCTGGTCGAGCTCGAGAACCGGAAGCAGGAACGCACGCCGGGCGCGTCGCGCCCGCCCGAGAGCAATCCGCCCCCCGATGACCGGATCGTGCCGGAACCCGCGCTTGCCGCGACGATGCTGGTCACGCCCACCGAAGGCCAGCCGGCCGCAGCGGCCGCCGAAGCGGCGCCCGAGGCGGCCCGGCCCGTTCCGGCAGAGACGCGGCGTAGACCGTCCCGGGCCGCCCAACCGGCGGCAAACCAGAAGCGGCTTCTCATGGTCGGGGCGGGGGTCGCCATCGCTGCTTTGATCGGCGCGGGCGTTTATTTCGGGACGAGGCGCGCGAAGACGCCGTCCGCGGTTGCCGCAAGGCATCCCATCCCTCCCCCGCCCATTCAGCCGAAGCCGGCGGCGCCCCCTACGGCGCCGGTCGTGAGCCAGCTGGAGCAGCAGCAGCGCCAGTTGATCGCCAAGGCCGAGCAACTGGCCGGGCAAGGGAAATTTCCCGAAGCGCTCGACACAATCGGGGCCGCTCTCCAACTCCACGGCCCGCTCCAGCAGAACGCCACTGCGCTGCACGATCAGTTCCTCCGCGCCGAACAGAACCGGGCCGCCCGAGCGGCCATCGAAACGGAGACGCGGCTCTGGAGCCAGGCGGTCGCCGCCTACTGGGCGGACAAACTCGATGCCGCCACGCGCGGTTTCCAGCAGGTGGCCAGCCTCGGCCCCGGAATGCATCGGGTTGCGGCCGGCCTCTATCTGAACAGGCTGATTCCCCAAGCCCGGAAATCCGACCAGCTCTTCCTCAGCGCTCAGGCGCTTTCCCGGCGCACGAACGATCGACAAAGCCTCACCCAGGCCGACCAGGATTTGGTGCAGGTCATTGACGCCGGAGGGCCTCGCGCCGGTCAGGCTTCGCGCCTGCAGGCGTCGCTACAGCCCCTGGTGAGCGCGTGGGGTGAGCTTCAGCAATTGCTCAAGACCTACAACAGGGGGAACAACGACGCCAGCCAACTCCGGCAGCTGCAAAGCGAATTTCGTGGCCTGGAACGCGTGAAGGGCACGGTAGGGCGCGAGGCCCGCCTGGTCGCGGAGCAGCGCATTCCCTTGGATCTAAAGGCCATCGGAACCAAGGCAGCGGCCCGAACCCCAGCCCCAGCGCCGTTGAGGCATCCCTGGGTGGTCATCATCGATTCCAGTTCGGTCAGCGGCCTGCGCCTGGAAAGGGATCCCCTGCCTAGTACCCTGGCGGAAAAAGCGGCCGCAAGCCATGCCCGATTCCAACTGCAATTGTCGATCAATTCGGGTGGGCGCGTCACTGGTGGGCGCGTCCTGTCGGCCACGTTGCCGCAGGGCAAGCCCTCGGGCGTGGAACACGCCCTGGCGGACGGAGCGGCAAAGAGCTGGCAGGCACTGTTCGGTAACGGGCGCCAGCGACAACTCGAGCATTTGGGAGAGGCCCTGGTGAAAGAGGCGAAAAGGCGCTGGCGCTTCAGTCCGCCCGCCCGGAATAAGGCGTCGGCCACGGTGTCCGTGCGGTTCTAAAGGCTCTTCCTTACCCGCAACCTCTCGCCCGCTAGTGGACCGTCGCAGGTCCCACGCCCCGAGTCTCACCGCAAAATGCGGCTTCTGCAGGACAGCCGGGAGAAGAATCCCGGTTGGAAAATAAAGCTTGCACCCTTGGTCTCCGCCTGGAAACGAATGGTTACCGGGTGGCCATTGCGAAGCGTCATCGGCTGCCCCGAGGTCGTAGGCGACCACTGGACAGTCCATGTTGCGCCGGACGGCTGGATGGTTGAGGCCGCAGAGAAGAAGCGAAATGCGGCCCAGAGCCCGGAGAAATTCAACAGGGTGAGTCTGGAGCCGCCGGACAATTTCGCGGTCAGCGTGACACCCTGGGCGCCCGTGCCCGGCCAGTAAAACGGCATCGGATGCCGATTCTTCCCATTGGAGGTATAGGAGCGGCCGTCAATGGTCAGATTCAACGTCTGGATTCCTTGGTTGGGAAGCGGGATCAGGGTAAACGCGTACTGAGGTTGCTTGGCCCCGTTTGGATAGAGAGCCTGCTGAATCGCCATCGCGCGATTGAAGAAACGCAGGAATTGCGGATTCAATTGGAACTGGCCACTCGGGTTCGGAATGAACCGTGGTCCCTCGGGGATGAGAACGTTCGTCAGTTGGCTCCGATAGAGCCGGGAGACCGCGCCCGTAGCAGGCGCGAAGAAGGCGTTGACTTCGTCGAGCCTGGCCAGGCGCTGGCCGGAAGCGTTAAAGGGATAGGCGGAGCGCAGGGCGTCATATTGAGCACAAACGTCGCGGGCGTTGCCGGGTCCGGCGGGTTTCAGGAGGACTTGCGCGGCCTGGATTGGTTCCGCCATCAGGTGCTGAACCGTTCGTTCGGTGCCTCCTTGCTGATCGATCCTGAATTTCTGGGCCATCTGCAGCGCCGCGATTTGGGCGTCGTCGGCCTGGCTGAGGCAGGCGGACCGCGCGCTGTCTCGCTGGGCAGGTGTCGCCGTGGAGACTTGGCTCATGCATCCCTGGAGCTGCAGCAGGGCGTTGATGTAGGCGGTGTTAGCTGCCTGCACGAATTGATTCTTGCAGGCCGGCGGTACAACCTGCTGGACGGATTGGAAGGCGGTTTCTACTTCTTTCGACCCAACGGCCGTATTCATGGACACTTGGCACAGCAAGAGCAGCAGCGGCGACCGGTTCCCCGAAAGGGCCAACAATTTGTTGGCGGCGTCGTCAATGCTTGCATACCGGGTGACGGCGGCCCGGTTGAGGAATTCCCGCCAGTGCTGAACGTAATCTGTCTGATAGCGGTCGAGCAGCTCCTCTCGAAGCTTGGCGCGGTCGATGCTTTGGGCGGCTTGCGCGCCGAGCACCCACTTCTCGCCGCTGAAATAGCGGTCCGAGTGAGCGATGGCGCCCTGGATGAACTTCCAGCCGGCCTTGGTGAATGCGCCGGGAACCACCGCGGAATCGTGAACTAAGGCTTCCGCGCGCGGGAACGATTGCCGAAAATCGAATTCCGGGCTGGCCTTGGAAGCGCTGGCGATCATCGCGTTGTAGATGCGTTGCGTGGCCCCGAAACCCGCCAAATACTCGCGCGCCGTCATGACAGCCACATCGTCATATTTGGAACTGTAGGGAGTGCCGTTCCTGAGTTGTTGGCAATAGAAGCCGAACTGCCGCGCGGCCAATTCGCTCTGTTCCGCGGACGCTGTCCGTCCTGCGTCCCAATCCTTCATTAGGGCCGGCGTGAGGAACGAACAGGTGGCCTTGTCAGGATCTGCCGTCGTGACCAGATACGCCTTGAGCGTCGCGTAGGCCGGCGAATAGGCTTCACCTGGGGCCGGGACCAGCGGAAATTGCGCGAGCGAGCGGCGCATCGCTTCCTGCGTGGAAGCCAGCAAAAGCTGATGGAACCGACGGAAGTACACTGCCAAGCCGGCTTCGCGCACGCGGTCGCCGTCGTAGAGACCCCAGCGCAGATGGAGTGGCGGTTCGCTTCGCTTGTAGCGGATCAGTGGGGCGAGCGATTGCCGCAGCGCATCGAGGTGGGCGAGTTGGCTCTGGGAGGCGAGTTGCGAGGCCGGTACCGGATTGAAGCGGATGGCGCGAGCCGCTGCTTCGACGCGCGCTTCCCTGGCGTTGTTGCCGAAAAAGGAGACGAGAAATCCGGCAATGAAGACCAACCCCACGATGGCGGCCGTGGCGAGCAGCGCCCTCCGCCAAAAGCTCACCTTTGTGCTGGCCGCGCTTGCCCCCAGCGCGGCGGCATCCCTTAGCAGCACCTCGGTGAACACATGGCCGAGGAACAGCCACTGCGGCACCAGACGTATTTCCGCCGTCCCCGGTGTCAGCGTCGCACCGGCCCAGCCGGACATGGTGGCGGCGGCCAACTCGTCGGGCCGGAGAATGGTGGTCGCGCTCGTCGAAACGGCCGGTTTCGGCTGCAGCATCGTCTTGGCGGCGATGATCGTGCCCGACACCGAGCCGGCGGGCGACACCATGCGCATGCCTGTAAAGTAAAAGCCGCGCAGAAACGGTCCGGCGCGCAGGTGGCTGGGCCGGCACAGATCCACCAGGAAATGCGTCACCGGCCGACTCAGCTTCCCGAACTCTCGCGGGAACTCGTAGATGGCGGGAAGCTTTGCCCCGTCATGCTCGCGCGAGAGCAGGCCCGGCCGCCAGTCGGCGAGCGACGAGCAGACGCGGTTGAAGGCTTCGGCGAGGCGGCGGCTCTCCTGTTCAGCGTAAACGCCGGATTGCGAGGCCGGGGCCGGCGGTAGGGTCACGCCTATCGCTTCGGCGGCCTCCTCGTTGCTCAGAGCGGCGGCGAACTCCTCGAAGTGTGGCAAGGAATCGAGCCGGTTAAAGAAGACGTAAACGGGAAAGCTCGCTCCCAGTTGTTGGGACATTTCTTCGAGCCGCGCACGCAAAGCGGCCGCGGAGCTGGAGATCGAGTCGAGGTTCTTCGCCCCGGCGAGTTTCCGGCAATCGAAACAGACGAGGGCCGCTCGCGCCGCGCGTTTCCGGCTGCTGAATACCGCCCACAACTGGCCCGGCGAGAGCCGCTGACTCAACTGCACCCAGGGCCGCGATTCGGCCGCCAGCTTGCCCGCCGCCTCGATGAAGAGCGTCTTGCGCGCGAACCAGATGTTGGCGACCGGGGTGGGAACGATCCCGCCGTCCTGGTAAACGTGGCCGGCCAGCAGTTCGGGATCGAGCCCGCTGAAAACGACGTCGGAGGTTTTTCCCGCGCCCGATTCCCCGAGCACGAAAAATGCGGGCAGGCTGGACAGCGTGCACCCGCGGCCGAGCCGCGAGGCAGCGATCTTGGCCGCGGCTTCGCGAACCAGGCGGTCGACGTCGTCGGGACCCGCTGCGCTAGCGTCCGCCGCGTCGCGGCCCTTCTTGCTGCGCTGCAGAATCCACCAGACTGCGGCGATCACCAGCGCGCCGGCCAGGGCGACGCCGATGCGCAGCATCCACAGGCCGCCGCCGGTGAGTTTGGAAATCGCCCCGGCAAACCACGCGATGAGGAGTGCGACGACGATGGCCGCGCCATAGCTGAGGATGGATTTCGGAGATGCCACGCGAATCTCCTACCCCCTTTTGAATCGAGCCAGGGCGCTCAGCTGGGCCGCGCCGCCGGCGAGGATCCCGTGAAATCCAGCAAACAAGACCACCGCCAGAACCAGGCAGACCCCGGCGGCCCACAGCAAGCGGCGCATCCAAGGATCGGGTCCGCTCACCGCCACGGCGCCTTCGGGCACTCTCCAAGCGGGCGAAAGGCCCGCCAGGGGGCCGCGAATGCGCCGCACCGTGCTCGCCGCCGCATCGATGATCGGGCGCAGCGCTTCCTGCCCGGTGAGCCCATAACGGCCCTTGTAGCCGAGTAGCAGGCACAGCACGTAGACCTCCAGCAGGTCGGCTAGGTCCTGATTGTCCGGCCGGGCGAGCAGCCGGTCGAGATTCTCGAAGAAGATTTCGCCGGCCAACTGCTTGCCATACATCTCCTCCTGCAACGGCATCCCCGACCAGTCGGAGAAAGCGGCGTTGGAGGAGTTGAGCACGGATTCGTCTATGAAAGCGACCATGGCAAACGTCGCCGGATGAATATCGTTCGGCATGTAGCCCCGGGTGAGCGCTTCCTTCTCTGCCCGCTTGAGCGCGGCCTTGAGGTCCGCACGAAACTTCTGCGCATCGGCGACCGGCTGGCGATTGCCGCGAATGCGCACGGTCACCGTGAGAATCTCCTCAAAGAGATGCGCCAGATTTTCTGAACGCCGGCGCCCCGAAGGTTCCGTCTGAGGATGCCCGGCGCCCAACACTGTAGCTCCCATCGTTACCCGCCTGTCACTCCAGAATGATGGCCAATTCCAGCTCTGGGTCGGGAATGCCGCCCGGAACGTAAAGCCCCACCTTGCGCGTCTCGACGATATGTTCCCAGCACGAGCCGGCGCGGCTGACGCCGAAATACTGATATTCCACGCGGGGCGCGATCGCCGAGGGAGGCACCGGCAGGTGCGTCAGGCTGAGGCCCGGCAATGCGGTTTTCACCAATTGGGGCAGCAATTCGGCCGAGCAGATTTTCACCAGCCGGGGCACGCTTGAGATCAGCTCCGCCTCGCCGATGTTGGCATGCAGTGCGAAGACCCATCGCGCGCGATCCAGCGTCCGCTGGTCGGCGATGTCCCCCTCGTAAAGGTACGGGCCCACCCGCCGCAGCGGCACGGAGATGTAATGGGTTGGGACGACCAGCTCCAGGTGCGCGCGGATATGCTCGTCGAGCGCCTGAAAGCACCGGTCGAGATGAAGGTGGTCGTAGAGCGGCAGCGTCTGCGGATGGGACTCCAAGCCGAAGCTGCAAAGCGCGCCGGCCAGCCGCACCATCTCGGTGTAAAGCTGCTCGGGGTGCGCGCGCTGCGAGAGGTAGAGGTGGCGCAATACCGACAAGCCCGCGTTCACCGTATGGACGAACCAGAAGGCCGCGACATCCTCGGAGGAAAATCCCGCCTGGAATTTCGAGGCGCCGCGGCGGGCCAGCGCGAGCGAGGCGCTTTTTTCGCTGAGGATCTCGACCAGTCGCCGCAAGATCATCGTCAGCCGCTCGCTGGCGCCAATCTGCAGGCAGGGCGGGATGAAGGCGGGATCGTAAACCAGCCGGCCCGTGCCGTCGCGCACGACTCGCGCCACCGGAAGCGTCACGCGACCTTCCGCATCTTCCTGATCGAAGAGGAACCCAACGTTTTTCCGGCCCACCTGCACCGGTTTCTCATCCCGGCCGGTGGTCTCGTCGTACAGTAGGCGCTCTTCGGCGGCGTAGCGAAATCCTTCCGCTCGGTCCTGCGGCGTCATCGCGCAATTCGGCCCGTTCTCTCGCCGCGCCGGCACCGCCAGCAACACGGTTAACGACTCGCGGGTGGGCGGGAAAAACTCGCCGCATTCGCGCGGTTCAGGCAGCGGATCGAAATCGGGCATGTGAAAGGCCAGCCCATCGGGGAAAAACCCCCGCGCATGGACCAGCGATACCATTCCGTTGCGCAGCGCCGCGGCATCCAGTTCCAGTCCGGCCATCCCGCTCGGTTCGAACCACAGACTCGAGGCGGAAAATTGAACCAGATCCTCGAAGGCGCGGTTCTGCGCTTGAAAATGATGCGGCCCGAGGTACATACCCTCGAACCATACGATGCGGGAAAGGTGTTTCACGCGACAGTCAATCGTGCCGCACTTCCTGCGGGAGCGCACGCGCGTTCGAAACCGCGGCGAGGCTACTATGTCCATTGTTTGGAAGGATGTCAAGCATGTCCCAAGGTGAGTCGCGCGGAGCTGGATCTTGGCTCGCCCCAGGCGGAATCACGACCTGCGGCGAGCCGGGCCACTGGCCTGCCCGCGGGGTCACCGCCTACGTTCCCGCATACTCTGGCCCGCGCCCGTTGCGCTTTCCCCTCGGAGCCCCGGGCAACGCGGGGACGGAAACCGCGAGCCGCAATCCGCGCGGCAGCAAGCGGCAGCCATCAGCCCGCCTGCGGCAGCACAATGATCAGTTCGAGTTGCGGATTCTTGATCTCGGCTGGAACGTACGCAGCCAGACTCCGCGCCTTACCTACCTTCTCCCACGCCGGTCCGGACTGATTCAGGCTGAAATATTGGCAGTTGAGCTTCACGGGGACGGCGGCCGGAGGCTTGAGGGCATGCGTCAGTTTGATGCCCGGCAGCGCTTGGCGAACCAGTTGCTCGACCTGGGTTGCCGAGCCGACTTTGATCAGGTGCGGCGCCTTGGCGATCAGTTCCGCTTGATCCATCTCCGCCGCCAGGGCC
>JBOGKW010000070.1:0-15489 GCA_050746205.1 Terriglobales bacterium
GCTCCTCGCCGGGAAACGGCGTCTCGACACCGCCGTTGAAGAAGTAGGTGACGTGAGCGTACTTCTCGGTCTCCGCCACGCGCAGGTTGCGCAGGCCGCGCTCGCCCAGGATCTGCGCCAGCAGCTCTCCCATCGCCTCCGGCGGCATCACCACAGGGAGTGTAAAGGTTTTGTCATAGCGCGTCATGCAGACGTATGTCAGCGGGCGGGGGACGGAGGCGGCGGGAATGGCGGCCTCAAGCTCGGCGTCGGGCTCGCCGCTGCGGGTGAGCGCGCGGGTCATTTGGCGGGCCCGGTCGGCGCGATAGTTGAAGAAAATCACCGCGTCCTCCGGCTGGATGGTGGCGACCGGCTGGCCGTGGGCGGTGATCACGTGGGGCAGGATGAACTCGTCGGTCGTGCCCTGGTTATAGCTGGCTACCAGCGCGGCGACAGGGTCGGCGGCCTGAGGGCCGGCGCCGTGGACCATGGGGGCGAAGGCCTGCTGAATGCGCGACCACCGGCGGTCCCGGTCCATGGCGTAATAGCGCCCGGCGACGGTGGCGACTTGCCCGATGCCATATTCCCGGCAGCGCTGCTGGATTTGGCGCAGATACTCCTGGCCGTTGGTGGGCAGCGTGTCGCGGCCGTCCGTGAAGGCGTGAATATAGACCCGCGCCACGCCTTCCTTTTTGGCCAGGCGCAGCAAGGCATAGAGATGGTTCAGGTGCGAGTGCACACCGCCGTCGGAGCACAGCCCCAGCAGATGCAGGCGATGCCCGCGCGCCTGGCGCATGGCCGCTTGCAGCGCCGGGTTGCGGTCGAACTCACCGCTGGCGATGGCGGCGTCAATGCGGGTCACGTCCATACGCACCACGCGGCCGGCGCCGATGTTGAGGTGACCGACCTCGCTATTGCCCATTTGCCCGTCGGGCAGCCCGACGGCGGGGCCGGAGGTGCCGAGTTGGGTGTGAGGGAACTCCGCCAACAGGCGGTCGTAGTGCGGTTTGCGCGCCAGGGTGATGGCGTTGGCTGGTCCCGGCGGCCCGCAGCCCCAGCCATCCAGGATGAGCAGCACCAACGGGGCCGCGGCCGGTCCGGCCGGGCGGGGCGCGCCGGAGCGGGCGGGCATTACGCCCGGCCCCCGGCCAGCACCTGCCGGCCCAGGAACTTAGCCTTGGTTCCCAACTCCTCCTCGATGCGCAACAGTTGGTTGTATTTGGCGACGCGATCGGTGCGGCTGGCTGAGCCGGTCTTGATCTGCCCCGCGTTGGTAGCTACGGCCAGGTCGGCGATGAAGGTGTCCTCGGTTTCGCCGGAACGATGGGAGATGATCGTTCCGTAGTTGTGCCGGCGAGCCAATTGAATGGTCTCCAAAGTTTCGGTCACCGTGCCGATCTGGTTCAGCTTGATCAGGATGGCGTTGGCGATGCCCTCCTGGATGCCGCGCGCGAAGATCTTGGGATTGGTGACGAAAATGTCGTCTCCAATTAACTGGATCTGCTTGCCCAGCGCGTCGGTCAGCTGCTTCCAGCCCGCCCAGTCGTTCTCCGCCATGCCATCCTCCAGCGTGACGATGGGGTATTGCCGCGCCCAGTCGGCCCAAAAGGCGGCCATCTCCGCCGGGCTCAGCCGCCGCTGGTCGGATTTCTTGAACACGTAGGCCTGGCCATCGAAGAACTCGCTGCTCGCCGGGTCCACGACGATGGCGACTTGGCTGCCGGGGCGGTAGCCTGCCTTCTCGATCGCCTCCAGCACGACCTCGATGGCTTCCTGGTTGCTTTTCACGCTGGGCGCGAAGCCGCCCTCATCCCCGACCGAGGTCACGTAGCCGCGTTTCTTCAGGCCCGCCTTGAGGGTATGGAAGACCTCGACCCCCCAGCGCAGCGCCTCGCGGAAGCTGGGCGCGCCCACGGGCATGACCATAAACTCCTGAAAGTCCACGTTGTTATCGGCGTGGACGCCGCCGTTCAGGATGTTCATCATCGGCACCGGCAGGGTCACCGCTCCATCCCCGCCCAGGGAGCGGTAGAGCGGCAGGCGGCGCTCGGCCGCCGTGGCGCGGGCGGCGGCCATCGAGGCCGCCAGCAGGGCGTTTGCTCCCAAGCGGCTCTTGTTCGGCGTGCCGTCCAAGGCGATCAGCTTGGCATCCAGACCAGCCTGGTCGGCGGCCTCGAAGCCGCGCAGCGCCACGGCGATCTCCCCGTTCACATGGCCTACGGCGCGCGTGACGCCTTTGCCCAGATACCGGCCCTTATCACCGTCGCGCAGTTCGACCGCCTCCTGCTCGCCGGTCGAGGCGCCGCTGGGCACGGCGCCACGCCCCCAGGCGCCGCTGGCCAGGGTGACTTCCGCTTCCAAGGTAGGGTTGCCGCGGGAGTCGAGAATCTCGCGGCCGTGCATGGCGGTGATGGCGGACATAGAGAGCGTGAACTTTCATTATAGGGGCCGCGGCGCTCCGCCCCTGTCGTGGCCGTCTTGCTACCATGGTGCCGTGAGCACGCTAGCGCCGCCGCAAGCCGCGCCCCGCTTCGAGCGCCGCTTGTTCGATCTGATTGAGGCTGTCTCGCGGGGGGAGCGCGAGGCCCGCACCGGCGGCACCTTCTCCCGCGCCTTGGCCGAGCAGCTCGTCGCCGCGTTCGGCCCCGAACTCCAGATCATCGCCGCTGCCGACCTCAAGCCCAAGGGCGGCCGCTATGAGCCCGCTTTCACCGTCGAGGCCGGCGGCGGGCCGGGCGGCGCCGACTGGTGGGCCGCCGCCGACGGTGCGCTGGCCACCCGCACCCTGCAGCGCCGCCTGGCCGGCCAGCTGTGGTGGATTCGTCGCGGCGTCCGGCGCGATGGCGCCACCCCCGGCGCCGGCCTCTGGTTTGATCTCATCCTCGTCCCCATCGCCCGCGACCTCAGCCATGTCCTGGGCCTAGTCACCGCCTCGCTGGCCGGTGAGGAGGGCCGGGAGCGGGAAAGCGAGTTCGAGGTCCTCGGCCGGCTGATCCGCTTGTTCGTGGACCGGCATCACCAGCGCGCCCGCTTGCGGGAGATCTTCACCCTGGCCCGCCAGCAGCAGCTCAGCCTTCTGCCCCCGGCCTTGCCCAGCTTTCCCGGCTATCGCATCGCCGCCTTCAGCCTTCCGGCCGAGGAGGTCGGCGGTGACTATTACCAGACCGTCGCCCTGCCGCATGCGTTGTTCGGCTTCGCCGTCGCCGACGCCAAGGGCAAAGGCTTTGAGGCGGCGATGCAAGTCACCGGCCTGCACGCCGCGCTGCGGGTCGTCAACGAGGTTCCCTTCAAGCTCGGCCACAAGATGAGCCTGGTCAACCGCGCCATGGCGCAGCAGACCGAATTTCGCAACTTGATCTCGATGTTTTTCGGGGAGATGGACCCCCAAGGCCGGCTGATCTACGTCAACTGCTCGCATCCGCCGCCCATTCTTGTCCGTTCCGGCGGGCTGGAAGAACTGGAGGCGGGCGGCCGTTTCCTCGGCCTGGACCCCGGTGCGGAATACCGGTTCGGCGTCGCCGAACTCCGCGCCGGCGATCTCATCGTCGCTTACACCGACGGCTGGACTGAACTGTTCAACGACCGCGGTGAGGAGTTCGGCGCCGCGCGGCTGCGAGACCTGGTGCGGCCTCTCCATGGCGCCGAACCGGAGGCCGTCGTCGCTGCCATCCAGGCCGCCGCCGACGCATTCCGCAGCGAGGCCCCCTTCAGTGACGATCGCACCCTGTTCGTGCTCCGCAAGGACTGAGTTCGTGCTCCGCGCGCGAAGGACTGAGCGCGGCGGGGCCGTTTCCGGGGTGTTCGCCCGCACGGGTTATAGCGGGTAGAAGATCAGCGCCACGCTGGCCACCGTCAGCACCACCTCCAGAGCCGTGACCCAGCGATTGCCACCGTCCAGCTTGTGCAGGAACTTGACGATGGGCTGGCGGAAGGTTTTGCCCAGCAGCGCCCATGCCAGCACCCAGATGACGCTGGAAATCGCCGAGATATAGAAGAAATGCCCCAGGCGCGTCCCCTCGAAACCGTAGAGCACAAAGGCCGCACTGCGCAGCGGCGGGACAAACTTGGCGAGGATGACGTACATCCCGCTCAGGTGAAAATGCGCCCGTGGCAGATGGATGAACCGCGCCACCACGTCACGCGCCACGCGGCTCAATGAGAACAGCGCCAGGTCGTTGACCAGCATGGCGCCGACCGCCACCACGCTGACCTCAAGCCAACTCCACAGTTGGTTGGACGTGCGCTCGAAGACCCGCGCCGCAGTGGCCGCGATCAGCGCCTCTCCGGGTATCGCGATCCAGGCCTCGACGGCCAGGCCGCACAGCAGAGCTAAGATGGCGTTTTTGCGGAATAAGCGAGTAATCACGCCGGCAGACCTACCCTAACCACTCCGTGTCGGCGCCGCTCTACACCGCTTCGAAGTCCCCTTTTCTTCTAATGTACGCCCAAGCGGCCCGAGGAGAATGGAGAAATCCAGCAGGCGCCGCAAAAAAAACGCTTAGGCGCAGGTACCGGATAGCGCCATGCGGAGCGGCAGGGGGGCCGCTAGGCGTGCTGCGATGCGGCGCATGAGCGCCTCGCTGGCGGATCCGCCGCCATCTGGGCATGGGCTACGGGCAACGGTAGCGCATAGATCTTCTCGTGATGGTAGCCGTTGACCTCAATCGGCCCACGCCGGGAACGGGTGTCGTAGAACAGTTTCCGCCCGTTCGCCGCGGCCAGCATCTGCCCGACCCGATAGGTCATGGCCGCGACCGGCGCCGCGCCCAAGGCAGTGGGGCCGAACTGCGCCGGCGGCTCGGAGTTGAAGGCGTCGGCCGCCGGGACGCGGACGCGGTAGATGCTGTCGCCACGTAGGTCTCGCCGGTAGCGAATCACGTCATGCCACTTCTTCTGGTGAGCTGCGTTCTGGGCCGCCGTCAGCGGCGTCCGGGCGGCGAAATAGAGCGTTCGCGAATCCGCCCCCCAGGCAAAGGCGTGCAATCCGCCCGGCGCGGCGCTCACCATTGCCGCCGCCCCGCCCGGGCGTGCCACCACGTACAGCTGCCGCCCGTGATGGGCCCGGCCGGACAAGAATGCGACCCAGTGTCCGTTCGGCGACCACTGCGGGCTGCCGTCATGGCCCGTGGTCTCCAGCGGGGCCAAATGCCCCCCTGCACCGCCGCCCGCGATGCCGTAGATCCACAGATCGGTGCGGGAAGCGGTTGTGGGAGTAATCCGGCCGCTCTGTCCCGATTACTAGCGCCGAGCCGTCCGGCGACATCTGGACGCTGTTGAAACTGACCGCCGAGAAGAACTTAGCAAACGTTAGAGGTGGCTTGGCCTGGGCATTGACGGCGCCGTTCAGGGCCAGAATTAGGACCACAATAAACACACCGACCGCCAGGCTCCGCGCCCGGGTTGCCATCTGCATTGGCAGTCACCACTATTGCCGCGCACCATAGTCCACGTGATGCCGGGCCTACAATCCCGCCGACCGTTCGGTTGCCTACCGAACGGCCACTTTCAAAAACGGGAACTTGGCCGGCGCCGCCTACAAAAACACGAAGCCCGGACACGCCGATAGCAGAACAAACCAGGGATGACAGCGTGGCTGTGTTGTGGTATGCAGATTGCAGTAGTTTTAAGTAGATAGGAGTCGCTATGAGTCTGCGTGGCAAACTGATTACCCCCCTAGCTCTGGTCGCCGCCCTTTCCCTGGCCCTGTTCGGCATTGTTACCGGCACCATTCGTGGCCGCGTCACTGACGCCAGTGGGGCCGCCATTCCCGGCGCGGCCGTCAAGGTGGTCAACCTGCAGACCGGGTTCACGCGCAGCGTGCCCACGAATGCGCACGGGGAATACGCCGTGCTGGCGCTGCCGCCGGGCCAATACGACGTGACCGTCACCAAGCCGGGGTTCAAGACGTTCACCCAGAACAAGGTGAACCTGACCGTCGGGCAGACGTTCGTGGCTAACGCCGCGCTCAGCGTGGGGTCGGTCAGCCAAACGGTGGAAGTGAACGCCAGCGCCGTGCAGATCAACACCACGAACGCGCAGCTCGGCACCACCGTCGACACGCAACAGATCGAGCAGTTGCCGCTGATCGGTCGGAACTGGTTCCAACTGCAGCTCCTGCAGCCGGGCGTCGTTTCCTCCAGCGACCGCTTCGGCACCTTTTCCACCAATGGCAACCGCACCCAGGCGAACGACTTCCTGATGAACGGGACGTCGTTCAACGACTTCGAGCTGAACACTCAGCAGGTCACCCCGAGCGAGGATTCGATCTCTCAGTTCCGCATGGCCACCAGCGTGATGGACGCGCAGTACGGGCACAACTCGGGCGCGACAATTTCGGCCTACACCAAGAACGGGACCAATGAGTTTCACGGCAGCGCGTTCGAGTACTACCGCGACACCTCACTGAACGCGGCGGATTTCTTCCTCAACGCGGTGCCGCGGGTCACTCCCAACACCCCGCCGCAGCGGGCGCCGTTCCATCAGAACGAATATGGCGGGACCATCGGCGGGCCGATCCTGCACAACAAGACGTTCTTCTTCTTCTCCTACGAGGGCCTGCAGAATAAAACCGGCAGCGCCCAGACCACCACCGTCTTCACCCCGGGCCAGCGCAATGGCGTTTGGGGCAGCGCACTGCAAACTGCCCTCGCCGGCGAGATGAGCACGTTCGGCGACAACCAAGTCAGCCCGCGGGCCATGTACGGCGACGTCAAATCCCCTTGCCCGGTGTCGGGCGGCACGATGTGCCCCGCGGGCACCACCTATGCTTCGCTGTTTTCCACCGGAACGATCCCGACGCAAGATATGGACCCACTGGCCGTGAAGCTGATGAATGAATACGTGCCGTCCGGCGTGGTCAGCAGCGGCGGCGTGGCCAATGACACGTTCTCGACCGCCAACACCGCCAGCGACAATCAATACATCTGGCGCCTGGATCAGGACTTCGGCGCCGGCGACCAGCTTTCTTTTGTGGGCCACTGGGAGACGAATCCGACGAATGAGACGCTGCCGTTCACTGGCGCCGACCTGCCGGGCTTTCCCGAGGTGGATACTTTTCACTTCCAGGATTACGTCCTGAGCGAGACCCACGTGTTCAGTCCGACGCTGCTCAACCAAATCCATCTCGCCTACCTGCGCCAGAACTTCGGCGCGGTGGAGCCGGTGACCTCGGCGGCGCCCTCCAGCTACGGCTTCCAGAACATCAATCCGCAGATCACGCAAGGCGAAAGCATGCCGGTGGTGGGCGTCAGCGGCTATTTCACGCTGGGCTTCTCCAACAACGGACCGCAGCCGCGCATCGAGCAAGTGCCCTCGCTGACGGATAACGTTTCCTGGATTGATGGCGCGCACAGTTTCAAGTTCGGGGTGGATATCCGCCATCCGCAGACCTACAACCCGTTCGCGGCGCAGAACAACGGGAGCTTCAGCTTCTCCGGCGCCGGGCCGTACTCGACCGGGCTGGCGCCGGTAGATTTCCTCCTGGGCTTGCCGGACACCTACTCCCAGGAACCGGGAGGCGTGACGGACGCCAGCGCCTGGGAGAGCTACCTGTACGCTCAGGACGAATGGCATATGACGCCAAACTTCACCTTGACCCTGGGCACCGGCTGGCAGATTTCCACGCCCTGGACCAACGCCTACTACGGCGGGGAGGGCGTGGTCGGCTGGAGGCCGGGCCAGCAGTCCACGGTGTTCCCGACCGCGCCGGAGGGTTTGGTCTATCCCGGCGATCCCGGCATGACCCCGGCGGGCTATTCGACGCACTATGACGATTTTGCCCCGGTGGGGGCATTTGCTTGGGGCTTCCGCCCCGGCTGGAGCTTGCGTGGGGGCTACGGGCTGTTCTTCAACGCCACGGAGGAGGAGACGGCGCTGCAAACGATGGAGTCGCCGCCTTTCGGCACCGATGAGGTCGTTCACGGAGGCGAATTCGCCAATCCGTTTCTGCAATACACCGCGTCCGGGCCCACCGCGGTCGCCAACCAGTTCCCCTTCGCCTTCCCAACGCCCGGTCAGAAGGTGAATTTCGCCAGCTTCGAGCCGATGTCCATTGCGGTCATGGACCCGCACTTCAACCTGCCGTACAACGAGAACTTCAACCTCACCTTGCAGCGGCAGCTGGCGCCGACCGCGGTGCTCACCCTGAGCTACGTCGGTTCCTACGGCCGCCACCTGGAATCGGTGATGGAGCTGAACCCGGAGAACGCGCAGGAATGCTTGGCCATGGCGGGCTGCAATATCAGCAATGAGTATCAATACAATGTCGGCGCGATCGCCAATCCGCTGGTGATCAACAGCCTGGGCGATGAAACCAACCTGCTGAACTCCACCTACAGCGCCTTCGAGGCCGAGTTGCGGAAGAGCTTTAGCCACGGCTTCCTGTTCCAGACCTCCTACACCTGGAGCCATGCCACCGACTACGGTTCCAGCTTCGAAGGAGCCTGGGGTGGATCCAGCGGGGCGCTGGACCCGTCCGACCTCGCCTACACCTACGGCAATTCCGACTATGATCAGCCGCAACGGTTGGTGATGAGTTACATCTACGATATCCCGGGGCCGCAGTTCGCCAAGCTGCTGACGAACGGCTGGGAAGTCTCCGGCATCACCACCTTCCAGGCGGGCTTCCCCATCACTGTCGTCTATCCGGGCGGCAGCCCGGCCTTGGAGTGCCCGGCGATCAGCTTCTTCGGTTGCTGGGACCGGCCGAACCAGGTGAGCGGCATCACTTTCTACACCAATCCCCGGTCCGCACCGGGCAACGAGTGGTTTGGCGGCAACGCCTTCGCGCCGCAGACCACCGGTACTCTCGGCGACTCGCCGCGCAACTCTTTCTTCGGCCCCGGCCTGGCGAACTACGACTTCAGCCTAATGAAGAACATGTCCGTTGGCGAGGGCAAGAACCTGCAATTGCGCGGCGAGTTCTACAACGTTTTCAACCACGAGAACTTCGCGAGCCCGGATAACTATATCGAGACGCCGGAATTCGGGGACATCACCAGCACGGCGGGGAATCCACGGAACATTCAGCTGGCGGTGCGGATTACGTTCTAGGCAGCGGTTGAACAAATCGCGTCGGGCATTTCCCGGCAACCTGGGGACGCCCCGAGCGCCAGCGGGCGTCCGTTGCCGGCCGTCTCACCCCAGCATGCGCCGCTGCATGCTGGGGACCCCGTCGAAGCCCAGCCGCAGCGACTAGCGGGAGCGTCCAGAATAGGGCGGCTGAGCCGCCGCCCGCCTCAGGGCGAGCTGGACAGTTCGCTGCACAGGACTGCCGGGAGGCTGCCCCGCGGTGGCTCGCCTAGGCCACGGCGGCGCCAGCGAGACCGGCCCTCCGCAGGCCTGCCGGGCGCGGCCGCTGCCGCGCATTTCTAAGGCCGCCGTCCGCACCGGCCCCTTGCCGTCACCGCCGCGTGAACAGGGTCTCCGCCGCCGGCCAATCCTCCCCGCGCCACTGCGCGAGGAATTCGAAGCCCGCCGCCTCGCCCAGCGCGCGCGTCTCCCGCGCCTCATATTTGTAGGAGGATTCCGTCCAGATGGTCTCTCCGTCGGCCAGGCGGCAGACGAAGTCCGCCGCTGGCACCGCGATTTCTTGTGCCCCCAGCGCCCGCAAGTGCATTTCAATGCGCCGCTCCCCAGCGTCCCAGCGCGCCTCATGGGCGAAGCCCTGGGGGTCGAGCCGCGCCCCCAGCTCGCGCTGCAGCCGGGCAAGCAAATTGCGGTTGAACGCTGCCGTCACTCCCGCCGCATCATCATAGGCGGGCAAGAGCCGCGCGGGGTCTTGCTCCAGGTCCGTGCCCAGCAACAAGGCGTCGCTGGGCGCCAGCCGCGTGTGAACCTGCCGCAAGAAGGCCTCAGCTTCCTGGCGGCTTAGGTTTCCGATCGTGCCGCCCAAAAACAAGGCCGTCAACCGCTGCCCCGGCTGCCGGGCGGCGACGGCCCGCGCCAAGCCCGGCAGAAACTCCTTTTCATAGCCCCGCCACTTACCGAGCCCAGGCGTCTGGTCCAGCGCCCGACGGCAGGCGCGCAGCGCGGCCGGGGAGATATCCACGGCGGCATAATCGCAGCCTCCAGGGATGGCCGCCAGCAACGGCCGTGTCTTGCGCGCGCTGCCCGCCCCCAGCTCGATGATCCCCGCCGGCTGCGGCAGCATCGCGGCAATCGTGGCGGCATGCTGGCGCAAAATTTGCCGATCCGCCCGCGCCAGGCCGTACTCCGGCAGCAGGGTGATGGCCTCGAACAGCGCCGAGCCCACGGCGTCGTACAGAAAGCGGCAGGGCAACGTCCGCGGCCGGCCGCGTAGCCCCAACACCGCTTCCGCCACGAAACCCGCCGCCTCGGTCACCGTCTCCGTCATAGCTCCATCGAACCCGAGTGCGGGTGGCTGCACCCGCTAGCTTCGCGCCAAGCGGATGGTGGCATGCACGTAGGGATACGCCGGCCGGTACCAATTGCGAAAGGACCGCCGCAGCAGCCGCGCCGCCGTGCTGGGCCCTCCGCCCTTCAGCACAAAGTGCCTCCCGTCGAAAAAGTTGCGGGAGTAACCGGGATAGAACTCATCCGGCTGAAAGCCGGGAAACGGCGCGAATATGCTCGCCGTCCACTCCCAGCCGTTACCCACCATCTGTCGCGCCCCGCAGCCGCTATCTCCGTCCGGATAGGCCGTCACCGGCGCCGGGTCCCAGCGCTGGAAGCCAAAGTTGCCGTGCCGTGGGTGGGGCCACGCCTCGCCCCAGGGGAACGGGGGTGATGGTTCGCCCGGGGCCGCCGGACCATCAGCCGCCCGCTGCCATTCCGTCTCGCTGGGCAGTCGCGCCCCGCGCCACTCAGCGTAAGCGCCCGCCTGTTCGTGGGTCACATACACCGGCCGATCCAGCGGCAGCGGAATCTCGCCGCCCATTGCCAGCAGCCTCCAGCCCTCCTCCTCCCCGCCACGCCAGAATGGCGGCCTCGGCCCACCCGCCCGCACAAACGCCAGATATTGCCCGTTGCTGATCTTGTATCGGCCGATCTCGAATTCCGGGACGGCCACGGCATGGCGTTCGAATTCATTGTCCCAGCCGTAGCCCGGCTCCTGCCGGTCTCGCCCCAGCCACGCCTCGCCGCTCGGTATCTGAATCCATTCCGACCGCATCGGCCCGGCGGCAACCGGCGCGTCCGCGGAGATCTGTTTGTCCTCTGGAGCAATCTGGTGCAGCAGATAGGTCAGCGTTTCCAGGTGCATGAGTCGGTGTTCGATGGCGGCTGCAAGGGCCGCCGCGGGCAGCGTTTCCAGCGCCTCCACCAGACGTCCGCGCACTCCCCGGCGGTAATCGTCAATCACCTCCCGCGCCGGCCAGTCCCCAGGCCGATCGGCGGGTAACTCTCCCGGCGGCGGGTCTATGCCAAAGGCGAACAAGCGATCAAAATCCGGGCGAAAAGGGTGCCAGCCTAGGGTGTAAATGGCCAGCAAATTCCAATCGAACGCCTCCAGGTGGCCGAGATAGAAAATCAGCCGGTGGCGTTCGGGAATTGGCCGCGAAGTCAGCGCCCGGGGCGCGATGCACTGAAATAGCGCGTCAGAACGCTGGCAGCCACCCTGATACTCGGCAACCAGGCCCGCCACCTGCGGTTCCAGCAAGCGGTGGGACGGGGTGCGTGGCATGAATAGGGTTTCAACTTTCCGACCGGGTCCTGCCCGGCTGGGTTCGGAGAATGGGATGCCGCCCTCGGGCTTACAGCTCACCTTCTCCGGAGGCAACCGGAAAAGCTACCGCCTCGGCCATCTGGTCTTGCGGTAGCTCCGTCCGGGCCTCGACCCAAACCCGCGGCTGGCGCCCCTGGTCGCGGAACCAAATCCGGTCATAGAGGTGCCGGTCGGTGGTCGAGCCCAGGGCCTCGTTGTAGAGCAGCGGCTGGCCGGCGGCATGGTGCAGGTCGCGCTGAAAATCATGCAGCGCCTTCAAATCCTCCATGCGCGCCGGGATCTCCTCGTCCGCCGTCTTCAGGAACTTCTGGAAGCCTCGGTCCACCAACCGCGCCAACTCCCCCGCTACGATTCGCCCTGGCGGCGCAAACATCGCCAACTCGCCATGGTCATCCTCGGCCAGCCCCGCCGCGCACCCGTATTTGCGCACAAAGTAGCGTCCCTCGCCCGCGGCCAGCACGTCGAACTGGGCCGCCCGCAGGGCACCGCGCAGTGCATCCATGCCCCCCGTCGCGCCGCGCGCCGCTGGCTCAGGTCCCTTTGCCATGCCTACAATGGTAACGGAAATGAAAGTGCTCGCACCCGCCCTCGGCCACAGCCTCCTGGATCGCATCGGCAACACCCCGTTGCTGCGGTTATCCCGGGTGGGCCCGGTGGCGCCGGAAGTCGAGGTGTTGGCCAAGGCCGAGTGGTGGAACCCTGGGGGCAGCGTCAAGGACCGCGCCGCGTGGAACATGGTCCGTGCGGCGGAAGGCCGCGGCGATCTCCGCCCGGGCCTTACCTTGCTCGACGCCACCAGCGGCAACACCGGTATCGCCTTGGCGATGATCGGCGCGGTGCGCGGGTATCCAGTCCGCCTCTGCTTGCCCGCCAACGTCAGCCCAGAGCGCCGTCGCATCTTGGCCGCCTATGGCGCCGATCTGGTCCTCACTGCGGCCGCGGAAGGCACCGACGGGGCCATTCGCCGCGCCCGGGAGCTGGCCGCTGCGGAGCCGGGCCGCTATTTTTACCTCGACCAATACTCCAACCCCGACAATTGGCGGGCCCACTATCAAGGCACCGCCGAAGAGATCTGGTCGCAAACTGGGGGCGCCGTCACCCACTTCGTTGCCGGCCTCGGCACCACCGGTACGTTTATGGGCGTCGCCCGCCGGCTGAAGGAACGCGATCCGGCCATCCGCTGCATCTCGCTGCAACCCAATAGCCCATTCCACGGCCTGGAAGGCTGGAAGCACCTGGGCAGCGCCATGGTTCCAGCCATCTACGACCCCACCCTCGCCGATGAAAACCTGGGCATCGCCACCGAGGCGGCCTATGCGATGGTCCGCCGCCTGGCGCGGGAGGAAGGCCTGTTGGTGGGGGTCAGCGCCGGCGCCGCCGTCGTTGGCGCCCTCCAGGTCGCTCGCTCCGCCCCACCCCAGTCGGTGGTAGTCACTGTCTTTCCCGACAACGCCGATAAATACTTGAGCGAACGGTTCTGGGAGGAGCCCTAGGGCGGGGCCATCGTCTGGGGCCCATCGTCGCCAGCACCGTCGCGCGCATCCGAGCTAGAGAATGAGTCACCCAAAAACCAACACCGGCTGGCGCCACCTCTTGGGGCCCCTCGGCCGCTATCGCCCCGGCTGGCTGCGGCGTGACCTGGCGGCGGGATTCCGAAACTGCGATCGGCTCTCGGTGCCCCATTGGGCCCACCTGCCCGATGCCTGCACGTCGGAAGAACGCCTACTGGAAAATCTGCTGCTCGACGGCAAGGTCGTCTATGATATCGGCGCCCATGCCGGCGCCTTCAGTTTGTTTTTCTCCCGGCGGGTTGGCCCCCAAGGCGCGGTCATCGCCTTCGAGCCCTGTCCGGCCACCTTCGATCGCCTGCGCCGGAACCTAGAGATCAACGCCGTCACCAACGTTCGGCCGGTGCCCTGTGCCCTGGGCCGTGAGGCGGCCCACCGCGCCCTGTACATGCTCCCGGGCATGCCCAGCACCGCGTCGCTCGCGCCGGAGGCGCGTACCAGGCTCCGACGCCGGACGGCGGCCGTTGCCGTGGAGCCCCTGGACGCGCTAGCGCGGCGCCTCTCGCTGCCCGGGCCGGACTTCATCAAAATTGATGTCGAGGGCATGGAAGTCGAGGTTTTGGCTGGCGCCACCGGCACCTTGCGCCGTTGGCGCCCCGACGTCTTGGTCGAAATCCACGGCGTCGGCGCGCACGGGCGGCGATGCCAGGCCGAGCGCATCACCAGACTGCTCACCCGCCTGGGATATGGTCTAACCCACGTGGAAAGCCGGAGCGACGTCGCTCCGGGCCGGGCTTCCGTCGCTGCCGTAGGCCATCTGTTCGCCCGCTGCACCCCGCGCCTGGCCCACCTGCCGGCTTGAGCGCTGCGCGGCCAGGGCTGGCGCTCGCCGCGCGCCGGCGGCACGGGCTACCCGACGACACCGCCGCGGCGGCTTTCGCCGCCTAGGCGTCCAACTGATAGCGCTTGCGCTTCTCCAGCAGCGTCTTGCGGCTAATGCCCAGCGCCCGCGCGGTCTCGGACTTTCGTCCTCGGTGCCGCTCCAGCGCGGCCGCGATGTATTCCTTTTCGACCTGCTCCAGCGTCTTTTCCGCCTCCTCCGCGCCCGTTCGCGCCACCTGCGGCGGCAAATCCGCTTCACCGATCTCCTCGCCGCCGCACTGGATCATGGCCCGCTCCAGCAGGTTCCGCAACTCCCGCGCATTGCCGGGAAAATCGTAGGCGAACAGTCGCCGGCGCGCCGCCGCGGAGAGCCGTGGCGCCGCCCGCCGGTGCACCTCGGCGAGCAACTGCAAAAAGCGCTCCGCCAACGGCTCGATATCCCCCCGCCGTTCCCGCAGTGGCGGGATCCGCAAGGGCAGCACGTTCAACCGGTAGAAGAGGTCTTCGCGGAAGCTGTGCGCCGCGACCGCCCGCTCCAGGTCGGCGTTGGTCAACGCCACCAGCCGCGCCTCGATGGCGATTGCGCTGTGGCCGCCCAGCCGTTCGAATTTCCGCTCCTCCAGAACGCGCAGCAATTTGGCCTGCAGCGGCAAGCCCAGCGCCGCCACCTCGTCCAAAATCAGCGTGCCCCGCCCCGCCAACTCCAACCGCCCCGGCTTGACCCGTTCCGCCCCGGTGAATGCCCCGCGCTCATAGCCGAAGAGCTCGCTTTCCAGCAGTTCGGGCGGCAAACTGGCGCAATCAATCTTGACCGTGGGCTCGGCGGCATTGGGCCCCAGCAGGTGCAGCAACTGCGCCAGCAGGTCTTTGCCCGTGCCGCTTTCGCCGCGGATCAGCACCGTGGTAGGCGTTTGCGCCACTCGCCGTAGCAGGGCGAATAGCTGTTGCGACTGGGGGTCCGCCGCCACCCAGGCGGCGGTGGCGCTCTCGGCAGTGCGGCTCATGACGTGGACTTCACCCGCCGGAGCGCCGGCAACGCCAGATGCGGCGCCTTTTGCCATAGCCGTTCCAAATCATAGAACCGGCGGCCAGCCGCGGAGAAGATGTGCACCACGAAATCCAAATAATCCAACACCCGCCACTCTGCCTCGGCCCCGCCCTCCCGATGCGCCAACCGTGGGCCGCCGCCGCGTTGCACCGCCTGCTCGATGGCCTCGGCAATCGCTTCGACCTGCCGCGGGTTCCCCCCGTGGGTGATCAGGAAGTAATCCGTAAAGCCGGCCAAGCCGCGCACATCCAACGCCACCACCGCTTCCGCCTTCCTGTGCTCTGCCGCCCGCCAGGCGCAGAACAGCGCCTGCCGCGCCCGCCGGTCGGCGGCCGCCGGGCCGGCCCCGGAGCGCCGTTCCGGTCGTGGGGCGCCGCGTGCGCCTGCCC
>JBOGKW010000071.1:0-15172 GCA_050746205.1 Terriglobales bacterium
GAGCAGGGCCCGCAAGCGGGCCCGGCCCTCGGCGCGGACGGCATCAAAGCGCGGCTCGACATTGCGTTCGACGTCGCGGTAACGGCGCACGGTACGAACCAGGATCTGATCCACCTCTTGTCGTTGGGTGGCGCTCAGGCCCAGCCGCTGCTGCATCAGCGCCCCCACGCGGGCATAGTCGGTAATGTCGTATTCATTGCGGGGTTCGGCGTGCAACCAGTCGTGCTCGGCCAGGTTCATCAACGTGCCGCCGACCAGCAGCCCGCTTAGGAAGATCATGCCGATGTAGAGAGCGGCGCGGTTCATAAATATCTCAGCGATTGAGCAAGCTCAGCAGGACATCGGTCGAGCCCGGGCCGTGATCCAGCACGGGGTGATGGGGGTGGACATGCGGCACATCCAAGGCCACGGCTTCGGCGATGCTGGGCGCCTCGGTACGGGAAAACCCGAAGCAAAACGAACCGAACGTGAGCGCCAGCGCAGCGGCGGCCACGATCAGGTCGCGGCGGGCGGCGCCCAACTGGGTCGAAAGCCGCTGGTTCCGGCCCAGAAGCTGCTCGCGCTGCCGCGCCGCGATCCGAGCTTGGAGGCGAGCATAAAAATAAGGGTCCGCTGCCGAGCCCTCGCCCGTGCCCGGGCGCAGGCTGGCCAGCAGGGCCTGGGAGACCCGTGCCGTTTCCCAGCGGCGGGCGCAGCGGCGACAGCGCTGGGCATGCCGGGGCAGTGGGGCCGGACCGGCGGCCGGGCCGGAATAATCGCTCAAGTATTGCTCGAGTTCTCGGATGAAACGTCCACAACTCATAACCGTTTCCTCTTGACGATGGCCAGCAATTTTTGCCGGGCGCGGAAGAGCTTGACCTTGACCGTGTTTTCATTCAGACCCAAGACCTTGGCCAATTCCTGGATCGAGTGGCCTTCGATTTCCTTCATGACCAACAAAATGCGGTCTTCGGGCGGGAGGGCGGCGAGCAGTTTCGCGGCGATTTCCCGGGTCTCGACCTGGCGGGCGACGCCGACCGGAGCGCAGGCGCCGAAGGGCATGGTCGGCAGGGCAGCGGGATCCAAGTTGGCCACCCGGGCGGCCTCCTCCTCGGAGAGATCGGCCAGCAGGACGGCGCGGCGGACGCGCATTTTGCGCAGGTGGTCGTAGCACTCATTAACGGCGATTTTATAGATCCAGGTGGCGACGGCGGAGCGGAAGTCGAAGCGGGCGCGGGAGAAATAGACTTTGGTGAAGACCTGTTGGGCGATGTCCTCGGCGTCATTGGAGTTGCGCAAGATGCCACGGATGGCCGACTGAACCCGGGGGGCAAAGCGGCGGACCAACTCTTCGAAAGCGCCCGGCTCATCGGCCTGGCAGCGGCGCATCAGGGCGAACTGAGCCGCGGTCTCCGGGGTCAGGTCCACGCCGCGGGGGGCGGCGGGGGCGACCGGAGCGGGCATGCTCGCCGCTTTAGGCATAGGGCGCAGAGCGCGGGCGCCGCCCGGCAAGGGGCCGGACCAGAGAGCTTCCATATGGACTGCGACGTAAGCCGGGGGCTAGGGGTTTCGCCCCCGCCCGGTCGCCCGGACAGTGCTGGCGTCGCAAGCTGGCCCCGAATACAGCCCTCATCCTTGTGCTCTGGGATTTAAGTGTACCTGGAGGGAGGCCGTCCGGGCCAACCCCGGACGACCGAGCGGCTCAGCCGCCCTATTCTGGACGCTCCCGCTGGTCCCACCCCAAAGCGCTCCGTTGCGATTTGGGGACCCCGGGGGTGCTGCGGCTGGACTTCGGCGGAGTCCCCAGCATGCGGCGGCGCATGCTGGGGTGGGACGGGCGGCAACGGACGCCCGCTGGCGCTCGGGGCGTCTCCAAGTTGCCGTGAGAAGCCTAGGCTGGAGACCGTAGGCTTCGGGCGGGTCATCCAATCGGAGCGTGGTCCCGCCCGCCCTGCCGCCGGAAGGCCCCGCCCGCCGGGGCGGGCGCGGCTCGCTCGCCCGGCGCCTGACCTGGCTGATCGTCGCGGTAACTGGCGGCGCTCTGCTCGCCGCCTGTGCCGCTTTCATCCTCTACGATCGCTACGCCTATCGCGCGGCGCTGGAAGACCAGCTCTGGGTGCAAGCGCGGATCATTGGCGCCACCAGTCTCGGGCCCCTACTGCTGGGCGATCATCTCGGCGCGGCGCGGACCCTGGCCATGCTGGCTGCCTCGCCGGACCTGCGCGGCGCGGCCATTTACGACCCCCAGGGACAGCGCTTCGCGTCCTACCGCCGGGACCACGCAGCAGCCTGGCCCCAGCACTTGCGACTGCCGCCCCGCCCTCGACCGCAGGTTTCGTTTCGGCCCGATTCCGTCACCGTAGCGCAACCGGTGCGGTTCGGTGGCGCCACGGTCGGGACCGTCTACCTGCGCTCCGACCTGGCGCAGTTGACCCAGCGCGGCCGGCACTATCTGCTCATCGCCGCGATCGTCTGGGCGGCGACGTTGGCGGCGGCATGGATTTTTTCCACCCGGGCCCGCCATGCCATCGTCGAGCCCATCGCCGCGCTAGCGCGCACCGCCGACGCCATTACCCGCCAAGGTGACTATCGGCTACGGGCACGCTCACGCCAAGCCGGCGAGGAATTGGATCTGCTGGTGGCGGCCTTTAACGCCATGGTCGCCGCCGTGCAGGCCCGCGATGCCGAATTGGCGCAGGCGGCGCAATTGTTAGAGGCACGCGTTGCCGAGCGCACCGCCCAACTGACCGCCGTCAACAGGGAATTGGAGGCATTTTCGTACTCCGTCTCCCATGATCTCCGCGCCCCACTGCGTGGCATTGACGGCTTCAGCCAGGCGCTGCTTGAGGACTACGGCCCGCGAATGGATGATGCGGCGCGGAACTATCTGCGCCGCATCCGCGCCGCCACCCAGCGCATGGGCATGCTGATTGACGACTTGCTCCAATTGGCGCGCATCAGCCGCACCCAAATGCGGTTTGAGGATTGCGACCTGAGCGCCCTGGCCCACGGCGTGATGGACGAGCTACGCCAGGAGGCGCCGGAGCGCCGCGCCGAGATCGAGATCGCCCCACGCCTGCACGCCTGGTGCGACTGCACACTGCTGCGCATCGTCCTGGCGAATCTTTTGGGCAATGCCTGGAAGTTCACCAGCAAGCAGCCCGCCGCTCGGATCGGGTTCCGACGGGAGGCCACGCCGGAGGGCCTGGCGTTTGCCATCCGCGACAATGGCGCCGGCTTTGATCCCAACCACGCGAGCCAACTCTTCTCCCCCTTTCAGCGCCTCCATCCCGCCGCTGAGTTTCCCGGCACCGGCATCGGCCTGGCTACCGTCCAGCGCATCCTGCAGCGTCACGGAGGCCGAGTTTGGGCCCACGCCCGCCCGGGAGAGGGCGCCGCGTTCTTCTTTACGCTGCCCGCCGGCCCAGATTGAGCTCCCCGCCACCGCACGGCCCCGCCGCCACGAACAAGGCCTGCGCTGCGGCGCATCCAAATGAGGGGAGCCTGGGGCGGAGCGTGGGCAACAAGAAGACGATTCTGTTGGTCGAAGATAATCCCGACGACCGGGATCTCACCGTGCGGGCTTTGCAGCGCCACCGACTGGGGGAGGATTTGGTTCTTGCGACCGATGGCATCGAAGCTCTGGATTATCTTTTTGGCCAAGGGATCTACCAGGGCCGGGACTTGAGCGTCTGCCCACAAGTGGTGCTCTTGGATCTGAAGCTGCCGAAGCTGAGCGGCCTCGAGGTGCTCAAGCGCATGCGCGCCGATCCCCGCACCCGGGTGCTGCCTGTCGTAATTTTGACCACCTCGAACGAGGAGCAAGACCGCCTCCAGGGTTATCACTTGGGCGCCAACAGCTACGTTCGCAAGCCGGTTGATTTTGAGAAGTTCAGCGAGGCGGTGCGCGAGCTGGGCCTGTACTGGCTGGTGCGCAATGTGCCGCCACCGGTGGGCGGGCCCTGCTTCGGAGCCTGAGCCGGCAGGGCGCGTTCGGCGTGCCGGAACTACGCGATGGTGCAGCCGCATCGCCAGCGCGCTATCGGACAATTGCGGTGTAACATATCGTTTGAAATGAATTACTTACCGCCAGCACATCATCTACAACGTAATGGCTGAACTCGAAGCGAACCCGGCTCGGCGCCGCAGCGTGGAGGCCGTCCCCTCCGGCGTGAAATAGCAGCTCCCGCCGACCGACGCTACCATCCCTGGTTCGCCCGTTGGGAGCCGGCGGCCACGGGCTTCCGGGCCCTTCATTCCCACTCGATCGTCCCAGGCGGCTTGGAGGTGATGTCGTAGGCGACGCGATTCAGCCCAGGCACCTCGTTCACGATGCGAGTGGAAATCGCGGCGAGCACCCCCACCGGTAGGCGCGCCCAATCCGCGGTCATACCGTCTTCGGAGTGCACGGCGCGCAGCACGCAGGCATGGCCGTAGGTGCGCTGATCGCCCATCACCCCGACGGTGCGCACCGGGAGCAGCACCATGAACGACTGCCAGAGCTGATCATAGAGCCCGGCGCGGCGGATCTCCTCCTGGGCGATGGCGTCAGCGGCTTGCAGTAGGGCGATGCGCTCGGCGGTTACCTCGCCGAGAATCCGGACGGCCAAGCCGGGGCCGGGAAACGGCTGGCGCTGAATCAGCTCGGCGGGGATACCCAGGTCGCGCCCAACGCGGCGGACTTCATCTTTGAACAGGTCGCGGAGCGGCTCGATCAAGCGCAGCCGCATCGCCGCGGGCAGGCCGCCAACGTTGTGGTGGCTCTTGATCGTCACCGAAGGCCCATGCACCGAAACGGATTCAATCACGTCCGGGTACAGCGTGCCCTGCACCAAGAAATCGGGCTTTTGGCCCGCGGCGGCCAGCCGGTCAGCCTCCGCCTCGAAGACCTCAATGAACAACCGGCCGATGGTCTTGCGCTTCCGCTCGGGGTCCGTGACGCCGGCCAGGGCGGCGAGAAACTGGCCAGTCGCGTCCACCGCCCGCAGGCGCAGGCCCAGGGCCTGGCCCAGCCGCGTCTGCACCTGGGTAAACTCATCGCGCCGCAGCAGCCCGTTATTGACGAACACGCACGTCAGACGGTCGCCGATCGCCTGATGGACCAGCGTGGCGGCGACCGTGGAATCCACGCCGCCGCTGAGAGCGCAGATGGCGTGGCCCTGCGGGCCCACGGTGGCGCGGATCTGCGCCAGCTGCCGGTCCACGAAGGCCCGCGGCGTCCAATCCGGCGTTAGGCCACAGATGCTGAACAAAAAATTGGCCAGCAGCGCGCCACCGTTCGGCGTATGGCGCACCTCGGGGTGGAATTGCACGGCGAACAGGCGGCGCTGGGGGGCGGCGATGGCGGCGATCGCGCCGGCGCTGGCATCGCTGGCCTCGCCGGAGCGGGCGATGATCTCGAAGCCCGGCGGCAGGCGCAGCGCCTCATCGCCATGGCTCATCCACACCGCCTCCTCGTCCTCCATACCGGCTAACAGCGGCGAGGGCTCTAGGCGGCGCATCCGGGCGGGGCCGTATTCCCGGCGCTCGGCATGTTTCACCTCGCCGCCCATGCTGGCCACCATCAACTGCAGGCCATAACAAATACCCAGAACGGGCACATGGCCGGCGAAAACCTCCGGCGCGCAACGCGGGGCGTTGGTGTCATACACCGAACTGGGGCCGCCGGAAAGGATGATCCCCTTCGGGCGGCGGGACGCGATCTCACTCCAGGAGGCGCGGAAGGGCAGAATGTCGCTGAAGACGTTCTGCTCGCGCACGCGGCGGGCAATCAATTGGGTGTACTGGCCGCCGAAATCGAGAATAACGACGCCGGCGGCGGCGGGGGTGGCGGGAGCGGCGGCGGAGGGCATATCGCAGCAGTGGGACCGGGGCTCAGGGCCGGGGGCCTGGGGTGCGTGGTTTGCGACCCTTCGCGGCAACTTGGAGACGCCCCGAGCGCCAGCGGGCGTCCGTTGCCGGCCGTCGAAGCCCAGCCGCAGCGACCAGCGGGAGCGTCCAGAATACTGCGGCTGAGCCGCCGGCCGGCCTCGCCCTTCCTGCTCCTTTATTCATGACACGACCACATTGACCAGGCGGCCGGGCACAACCACCACTTTTTGCGCCACCCGGCCGGCGAGAGCGGCCAGGATCCGGTCATCCCCCAACGCTCGGCGCCGCAATTCGTCCTCACCGGCGCCGGCGGGAACGGTGAAGCGGGAGCGGGGCTTGCCGTTGACCTGAACCACGATCTCGAGCTCATCGGCGCGGGCCAAGGCGGCATCCGCCTCCGGCCAGGGTGCCGCGGCGATCTCCCCCGCCTCGCCCCACTGCCGCCAAACCTCCTGGGCCAGAAAGGGGGCAAACGGCGCCAGGATGGGCACCAGGATGCGCAGCGCGGCCGCGAAGGCTCCGGCCGAGACCGCGCCGGCGTCCAAGCGCGCCTCGCAGGCATAGAGGGCGTTGGTCAGCTCCATGCACAGCGCAATGGACGTGTTGAAGTGCCAGCGGCCTTGGAAGTCGTCGGTCACCCGCGCCAGCACCTGATGGGCCTGGCGCAGCAGGGCGAGGTCGGCCCCGGTGGGCTGCGCTGGCGGCGCCGCGGCTCCCACCAGGCCCGCACGCCGCCTGGCCAGCCGGTAGACCCTGCTCAGGAAGCGGTGGATGCCCTCGACGCCCTGGTCGTTCCAGTCGAAGTCCTTTTCCGGCGGCGCGGCGAACAGCACGTACATGCGGGTCGCGTCGGCGCCATAGGCTTGGATCAGTTCCTCCGGATCCACCACATTGCCCTTGGACTTGGACATCTTGGCCCCGCCGCGGGTGATCATGCCCTGGGTAAACAGGCGGCGCACCGGCTCGTCAAACCGGACCAGCCCAAGGTCGCGCATCACGCGGGTGAAGAAGCGCATGTAGATCAAATGCAGGATGGCGTGCTCGATGCCCCCGATGTATTGATTCACGGGCAGCCAGCGGGCGGCGAAGGCGGGGTCAAACGGCGCCTGGTCGTTCCCCGGGTCGAGGTAGCGGTAAAAGTACCAGGACGAGTCCACGAAGGTGTCCATCGTGTCGGTTTCGCGCCGGGCCGGCCCGCCGCACTGGGGACAGTTGACGGAGGTGAACTCCGGGCTGCTGGCCAACGGCGACTGGCCTTCGCCGGTCAGCGCCACAGCCTCGGGTAACCGGACCGGCAGTTGGTCCTCCGGCACCGGCACGACGCCGCAACGATCACAGTAGAGGATAGGGATGGGCGTGCCCCAGTACCGCTGCCGGGAGATGCCCCAATCCTGCAACCGGTAGGTGACCTTCGGCTGGCCGAAGCCGCGCCGCTCCGCCTCCGCCGTCATGCGGGCGTTGGCATCGCGGGCCGCCAAACCGGTGAACTCCCCAGAGGCGACGAGCCACCCGTCAGCGGTGAAGGCTTCCGGCAAATCCTCGGCGCGCGGAGCGGAATGCGGCGTGGAGGGCGGCTGGGGGTCAATCACTTGCCGGAATGGAATGTCGTATTTGCGGCAAAACTCCAAGTCCCGCGGGTCATGGGCCGGCACCGCCATGATGGCGCCGGTGCCGTAGCCGGTCAGCACGAAGTTGGCTACCCAGACCGGCAGCCGCTCGCCATTGAAGGGGTTGCGGGCGTAGAGGCCGGTGAAGAAGCCTTCTTTGTTCGCGGCCGCCTCGGGATCGAAAACGGCAGCGCGGGCGGCGGCCAGGCCGCGGGCGCGCGCCGCCTCGGCCGCCGCCAGGTGGCGCGCCAGAAAAGGGTGCTCCGCGGCCAGCAGCACGGCGGCGGCGCCGAAGATGGTGTCTATGCGGGTGGTAAAGACCCGCAGGGACTCGCCCAGCTCCTCGCCCTGCCGGCCCAGCGCCGCGAAATCCACCTCCGCGCCCTCGCTGCGCCCTATCCAGTTCCGCTGCATGGCGCGGACGCGCTCCGGCCAATCCGGCAACTGGTCCAGGCCGCGCAGCAGTTCCTCGGCGTACTGCGTGATCCCGAAATACCACTGTTCCAACTCCCGCCGCTCGACGGCGGTGTCCTCGTGCCGCCAGCAAACCCCGCCGGCGACTTGCTCGTTGGCCAGCACGGTGGCGCATTTGGGGCACCAGTTGACCGTGCCTTTTTTGCGGTAGGCCAAGCCGCGGCGGTAGAACTGGAGAAAGAACCACTGGTTCCAGCGGTAATACTCCGGCAGGCAGGTGGTGACCTCGCGCCGCCAGTCGTAGCTGAAGCCGAAGCGCTGATCCTGCCGCTTCATATGGGCAATGTTGCCCAACGTCCATGTCCGCGGGTGGGTTTGATGGCGGATGGCGGCGTTTTCCGCCGGCAGGCCGAAGGAGTCCCAGCCCATCGGGTGCAGCACATCGTAGCCGCGCATGCTCATGAAGCGCGCCAACGCGTCGCCGATGGCGTAGTTGCGCACGTGGCCCATGTGCAACGTGCCGCTCGGATAGGGCAGCATCTCGAGCACGTAATATTTGCGCCGGGCGGGGTCCGGAGCCGGAGGCGGGGTCTGGGCCCAGCGTTCCGCCCAGGCAGGCTCAAAATCCTGGGGGCGATAGTCCGGTTCGTTAGCGTCGGCCATGCCAGTATCGCGGCGGAGAAACCCCTATGATCGCATGCGGGCACAGACAGCGCTACCGAGCCAAGCGCCAGGCAAGGCCAGCGCAGCGCCATGGAAGCGCATCTCCGCCGAGCGCCAAGGAAGTGCAGCAGGGCGGGCGTCCCGCCTGCCGTTTCTGGCGGCCCGAACCGCCACGCCAATCGCGGCGACTTGGAGATGCCCTGAGCGCCAGCGGGCGTCCGTTGCCGGCCGTCGAAGCCCAGCCGCAGCGACCAGCGGGAGCGTCCAGAATACGGCGGCTGAGCCGCGCGCCAAGGAAGCGCAGTAGGGCGGGCGTCCCGCCTGCCGTTGCTGGCGGCCACAACCGCCACCCCGGAACCGAGAGGGGCTATCGGTCTCGGCTTACAGGCCCTTCTTGGCCAGGAACGCGATCAGGTCACGGACGCGGCAGGAGTAGCCCCACTCGTTGTCGTACCAGGAGACCACCTTGACGCAGCTCCCGGCAATCACCCGGGTCATGGGCGCATCCACGATCGAGGAGCGGGAGTCGCCCAGATAATCGCGGGACACCAGCTCCGCCGTCTCAAAACCCAGATAGCCCTTCATCGGGCCGTCGGCCGCCGCCTGGAGCGCGCCATTGACCTCCTCGACACTGGTCTTCTTCTCGACAAAAGCGACTAGGTCCACCACCGAGACGTCCGGCGTGGGCACGCGCAGGGAGAAGCCGTCCAGCTTGCCCTTCAGTTCGGGAATGACCAGGTGCAGCGCTTTGGCGGCGCCGGTGGAGGTCGGAATGAGGTTGATGCCGGCGGCGCGCGCGCGGCGGTAATCCTTGTGAGGAAAATCCAGCGTGCTCTGATCGTTGGTGTACGAGTGCACCGTGGTCATTGAGCCGCAGGTGATGTGGAACTGGTCATGGATCACCTTGGCCACTGGCGCCAAGCAGTTGGTGGTGCAACTGGCGTTGGAAATGACGTGATGCCGGGAGGGATCGTAGGCGGCGGCGTTGACGCCGAGCACGACGGTGAAGTCCTCGTTGGTCGCCGGAGCGGAAATGATGACTTTTTTGACCGTGCCGCGGCGGTGTTTCTTCGCTTCCTCGGCGTTGGTGAAGCGTCCGGTGGACTCGACCACCACCTGGACCTGCACGCCGGGCCAATCCAGCGCGGCAGGATCCTTTTCGGCAAAGACGCGGATCTTGCGGCCGTCCACCACGATGGCATCGCCGGTGGCGGAGACGGCATTGGGCAGGTTACCGAGCACTGAGTCGTACTTCAGCAGATGGGCCAGCATGGCCGGGGTGGTCAGGTCGTTGACGGCGACGATCTCCACCTCCGGATTCGCCAAGGCGGCGCGAAAAATGTTGCGCCCGATACGCCCAAAGCCGTTAATCCCGACACGAACAGACATGCATTCCTCCCAACCGGATCCCAACTGCGCGGAAAGTTCATGGTAACAAATGCCGCAGGCCGGCGGCGGCGGGCCGGGACCGTATAATTTTTGCACCGTGTATCTAGCTCTAGAAGACAGCCTGCGGCGCCTGGTGGCCGCGTTCGTGGCCGAGCGCTGGCCGGAGGCGGCGCCCGACGGCGCCGCGGCTCTCGCCGCCGCGCTGATCATTGACCAACCGCCGCGCGCCGAACTGGGCGACTTCGCCCTGCCGCTGTCCTTCGATCTGGCGCGCCGGTTGCGCCGCCCGCCGCGGGTTCTGGCGCAGGAGATCGCCGCGGGCCTGGTCCTGCCCGCGGGCCTCGCACGGGCGGAGGCGGCGGGCGGTGGCTATCTCAACGTGTTTGTGGACCGGGCCTGGGTCTTCGCCCAAGCGGCGGCGGGCGCGCGCGACACTGGACTGCGGCCCGAGTTGGGCGGCAAGGCCATCGTGGAGCACACCAACATCAACCCCAACAAGGCGGCGCACATCGGGCATCTGCGCAACGCCGTCCTAGGCGACACCTTCGCCCGCCTGCTGCGCTTCCGGGGGGAAACGGTCGAGGTGCAGAACTACATTGACAACACCGGCGTCCAGGTGGCCGACGTTGCCGTGGGCTTGGCGCAACTGGAGTCCGCCGACGCCGCGGCGGCGCGCCGGCGCGTGGAGGAACAGGAGGCCGAGCGACGCCGGCTGGCGGCCGCGGGCGCCATCGCTCCGCCGCCGCAGTGGCTGCCCTTGGATCCGGCGGCCCGGCGGGAGGCCTATTCCTTCGATTATTTTTGCTGGGATTTGTACGCGCGGGTTTCTCGCCGCTATGAGGAGCAGCCCGGAATGCTGCCCTCGCGGCAGGAGGCGCTGGCGGCGCTCGAGCAAGCGCAGGAAGCAGGCGCCGACAACCCCACCGCGGAACTGGCGGCGGTCGTCGCCGAGGCCATCGTCACCGCCCATCTGCGCACCATGCGGCGGCTCAACATCGCCTACGACCTGCTACCGCGGGAAAGCGAGATCCTGCGTCTGCATTTCTGGCGTGAGGCTTTCGAGCAGATGCGGAAGCGAGGGGCGATCCGGCTGGAGACCGCCGGTAAGAACGCCGGTTGTTGGGTCATGGACTGGCGACCGGGCGCTGTCGCCAGCGGGGCCGAAAACGGCGAGGTGGCAGACGGCGCCAAGGTGATCGTCCGCTCCAACGGCACGGTGACCTATGTCGGCAAGGACATTGCCTATCAGTTGTGGAAGTTCGGCCTGTTGGGTCGCGACTTCCATTACCGCCGGCGGCTGGCGGTGGACGGCGCGGCGGCGCCCTGGGTAACCGCGTCGGAGTCCGGCCACGAAGCGGCGCCGGCGTTCGGTCGCGCACGCTGGGTCTTCAATGTGATTGACGCGCGGCAAGCCTACCTGCAGGAGGTGGTGCAGGCGGGGCTGCGAGCGCTGGGCTTTGCTCCGGAAGCGGATCGCAGCGTGCACTTCAGCTATGAGATGGTGGCGCTGACGCCCCGCTGCGCGCGCGAACTGGGCTATGTGCTCAGCCCGGAGGAGGAGCGCCGGCCGCACGTGGAAGTTTCCGGCCGCAAGGGGCTGGGCGTCAAGGCCGATGACCTGCTGGACCGCCTGTTGCACGGAGCCTGGGCCGAGGTGCGGGCCCGCCATCCCGAGCTTGATGCGACCGAGCAATTGTCGCTGGCAGCGCCAATCGCCGCCGGAGCGGCGCGGTATTTCCTGCTGAAGTTCACGCGCAACGCCCTGATCGCCTTCGATTTCGAGACCGCGCTGAGCTTTGACGGCGAAACCGGGCCGTATGTGCAATACGCCGCGGTGCGGGCGGCCAGCATTTTGCGCAAGGCGGACGCGGCCGGCCTGCGGGCCGACGCGCAAGCCGGCGCGGTCCTGCTGGCCGAGACCGACGTGTGGGAATTGCTCACCCTGGCGGCGCGCCTGGAGGCCACGGTGCAGCAAGCGCTGGCGGCGGCCGAACCCGCTTACCTGGCCAAGTACGCCTTCCAACTGGCACAGGCGTTCAACAACTTCTATCATCGCCATCCCGTGCTGGCCGAAGCCGACGTCGCACACCGAGCGGCGCTGCTGGCGCTGGTGGCGGTGGCGCACCGCCGGTTGACCCAAGCGATGGAGCTGCTGGGCATGGAAGCCCCGGAGATGATGTAGCGAGCGCGGCGCCAGCGGGCGTCCGTTGCCGGTCTGCTCTGGCTCATTTCTCCGCCCCGCCCGGCGGCTGAGACGACTGCCCCGCATCCGCCTCTGCGCGCCCGCCCGCTGCGACCGCGCGCGGCTGCTGGGCCAACCGGGAGGAGTGCGGGGTCATCGGGGCTAAAGAGGCATGAGCTTATCCGACTACCGCCGCAAGCGCCGGTTCGCCACCACCCCGGAGCCGGCGGCGGACGCGGATGCCGGCCCACCCCCGCCGCGCCCGCGCCTGGTGCGCGCGCCACGCCGGCGTAGATTCTGCGTGCAACAACACGCCGCGTCGCACCTGCACTACGACCTGCGGCTGGAAATGGGCGGCGTGCTGAAAAGTTGGGCGGTGCCCAAGGGGCCCACGCTGGACCCGGAAGTACGCCGTCTGGCCATGCAGACCGAAGACCACCCCCTCGAATATCTCCGCTTTGAAGGCGAGATTCCCACCGGCAATTATGGTGCCGGGACGGTGGTGGTTTGGGACATCGGCGAGTATGAGATCGCCGGCCCGGACCCATCCCTGCGGCAGTGGGAACACGGCAGCGTGAAATTCATTTTGCATGGCCGCCGCCTCCGAGGCGAGTTCGCCCTGGCCAAGATGCATATCGCCGGCGGCAAGGGGACTGAATGGCTTTTAATTAAAAAACACGACCGTTTTGCCCGCCTGGGCGATGTGGCGGAACAGCACCCCGGCTCGGTCCTCAGCCGACGCAAGCCGGCCATCCGGCCGCCCAGGCCTCAGGCAGCCCAGCCCCGCCAGCGTGCCGCGGGCCGGGCGGAGAGCGGCGACGTCGCCCGGGCTCGCCGCTCCGCCGCGGCCCGGCCCGCCTCCAGCTTGGATTTGCCCGGGGCGCGGCCGGGGCCGATGCCGCAAGGGCTGCGCCCAATGCTGGCGGTGCTGGCGAGCCAACCATTTTCCGACCCCGACTGGTTGTACGAGGTCAAATGGGATGGTGTACGCGCCCTGGCCTATTGCCAGCACGGCACGGCCCGGCTGGTTTCCCGCAACGGGCGCGACATCACGGCGCAGTATCCGGAGCTGGCGGCGCTGGGCACGGCCTGGAAAGCGGCGCCGACGGCGCCCGCCGCAGCCGTGGTGGACGGCGAGATCGTGGCGCTGGATGAGCGGGGCCGGTCCAGCTTCAGCCGCCTGCAGCGGCGCATGAACCTGGTCGCGGCGAGCGAGATCTCCCGGGCGCGGCAAAGGTATCCTGCGGTCTTTTATGCCTTCGATCTGCTCTACTACGCCGGGGCAGAACTGCTGCAAACCCCGCTGGAGGCGCGCAAGACATGGCTGCGGCTGCATTTGGCCGCCGACCCGGTGGCCCGCTATTCCGACCATGTCGCCGGCAGTGGACTGGAACTGCTGGCGTTGGCGCAGCAGCAACGGCTCGAGGGCATCGTGGCCAAGCGGCGGGATTCCGTCTATTGCCAAGGGCGCAGCCGGGACTGGCTGAAGTTCAAGCTGGAGCAGCGGCAAGAGGCGGTGATCGTCGGCTATACCGATCCGCGGGGATCGCGGGATTTTTTTGGCGCCCTGCTGCTGGCCGTCTATGAACCCGGCGAGCGGCGCTTCCGTTACATAGGACGGGTCGGCGCCGGGTTTAGCGCCGCGGCCCGGAAGGCGCTGCTGGCCAAGATCCGAGCATTGATCCGGGCATTGCCGCCAGGTAGGCCACGCCGCCCGGCCGCGATCGCCGGGTTGCCGCGCTTGCGCTTTCATCCGACGCCGCCGGCGCTGGTGGCGGAGGTGAAGTTCCTGCAATGGACGCCGGATGGCAAGCTGCGGGCGCCTGCCTATCTGGGCCTGCGCGAGGACAAATCGCCGCAGGAAGCCGTGCGTGAATAAGGCGGCGGCCCGCCGACCTCCGCCGGCCGCACCTCAGCGCCGCCATTCCTGCCGGGGCAGCTTGGAGACATCCCCTGAACGCCAGCGGGCGCCCCTCGCCGGCCGGCCCACCCCAGCACGCGCCGCTGCATGCTGGGGAGTTCCTGCCCGTCGTGGCGCCTGGGGGCCGGAGGGGCGGGATCCCGGCGGGCCGCCCCTGGCAGGCTGCCGCGCTATGCTGGTGATTCGGTTCACCGAAGCCGAAGCGCGGGAATGATCAATCTTTTGGTGCTTGCCGCCATCGTGCTGGTGGCCGCCCACATACTGTGGGCGCGCCGGCGCAAGGGCTATGCCGACCCGGGGGTGCTGGCCCGCGATGCCGGCACGGCGGTCGCCATCCTGTTCATTCTGATCGAGGGATCCCGTTTCCTGCTGACGCTGGCTTGGTGGCGGGATCTGGGCCAGTTGCCGACCTACTGGCGCTACATCCGGGTGGAATGGGTGCCGCAGGCGGTGGGCTCGATCGTGGCCATCGCCTGCCTCTCGGCGGCCTTCCGGATGGCGCGCCACCGCGCGGCTACGCCGCTGGCGCGCACCCGGCTGTTCGGCTGGGCGGGATACGCCGCCGCCGTGGTGTTGGGGATTTTCATCTCCGTGCAACTGCTGGAGCCGTGGACGATCGCCTTGTTTCTGGGCGCCCGGCCGGAACCGGGCTATCGCGACCCCGTCTTCGGCCATGGGCTGACGTTTTACTTATTCCGGCTCCCGTTTTACGAGATGCTGTTCGCCTGGCTGGCGGCGCTGCTGGTGTTGGCGCTGGTGGTCTACGCCACCGCGCTCACGGCGGGAGCCTCGGCGGACCGCATGAGCGACTGGCGCGAGCGCATCGTAGCGCAGTCCCAGGGGTATGCTTCGCGGCCGCCGGTAGTGAACCGCGCCCCGCTGCCGGTGTCGCTGGCCGGCGTGGTCCGCGTCGGCGCGGCGGTGCTGCTGGCGCTCTTCGCGGTGGCCCAGTTCTTTGCCCGCTATTCCATCCTGTACTCGCGGCACGGTTTTCTCTACGGCGCCGACTTCGTGGATGCGCGCTGGGCGCTACCGCTCTATTGGGTGCAGATCATCGTGGCCCTGGCCTTGGCGCTCACCTGCCTGTTGGCGCACCCGGTCGGGCGGGCGCGGCCGGCGGCGGCGGGCGCCGCCTCGGACCGCTTC
>JBOGKW010000072.1:0-15168 GCA_050746205.1 Terriglobales bacterium
GACATCACCCGGCAACTAGAGCATGCCCGGGCGTTGGAGCAGTTGCGCGAACAGAACCGTAGCGCGTTTTTGCAGGTGGCGGCGGCGCTGAAACGCATGCGGAACATCGTGCGCAAGGAGAGCTGGGAGAGCGAGGCGGTGCGCCCCGAGCTGCTCCGGGCGCGGGAGGAAAAGCGGTTGCGCTCCGCTGTGGAAGCCATCGCACGGGACCGCGGCCCGTCGTTTCCGCCATTGCGGGAGCTGACGGCGATCGCCGACTTGTCGCCGGTGCTGGCCGAATTTTTCGATGCCGTCCGGGTCAACGATCCCGATCCTGAACTGCGCGCCAACCGGCTCGGCCTGCTGGCTTGGGCCTCCCGGGAGCTGTCCCAGGTCGCCGATTTCGCCCAGATCGTCATCCCGGGGGAATGAGGCGCCCGTGGCCGAGGAACCGGACCGCCCAGGACCATCGCCGGTCCGCCGGGAGGGGCGGAAAGCTCCGGCGTGTGTGATGTCTGGCGTCCAACGTCATGCATGCGACGGAGGGCGCGCCGCGCGCGGCGCGGCTTGACCTGCGTGCTAGATTAATCGCGCGCGTGCGACCTCCGGCCGCCGCCCCGGAGCGCGGGAAGCGGCCAAATCCACCCCGGCGGCCGTGCCGCGGAACCGGATATCGCGCCTTTGCCGTTAGGTTGACTCAGGTGCTCGCCAATGAGCTGGAGAGGATGTCCACAGCACCCTCAAACTTCGGGCGCAACCTTCGTCAAAAGGCGCAGCGCCATGTGCAAACTTGTACTTGGAGCAGGTTTGTAACATTTTCTCTCACCGGGCTGCCGGGCCGCGGCGTTTCCCGAGACCGAAGGTGCGCCCCGCGTTCGGCTCGGGTATGTCCGCGACGGGGCGCCCGCCCTCGGCAAGTAGCACCCACTGCCCTTGGGTGGCGGCGCGCCAGCGGAGGTGACCGCCGAGGCGGCGCCAAAGCTGCGGCGGCGTGAGTGGCGGCCGGTAATGGAAGTAGCGGCGCTTCCAACGGCCCCAAAAGGTCAACCGCCGTGCCCAATTGTCTGGCGGCTGGTAAATGCGGGAATAAAGCAGGGCATACTGGCCCGCCGCCAGCCTATGGCCAGCAATGGCGGCGGGGGAGAAATTGGTCACCGGCGCCACCGCCCATGGCCGCCGGACATACCCGAGATCGGGATCCGTGAGCTCGTTGGTGGCGGGCCACGCGGTCAGAACGGGCGCCTCCGGGTGCAGCGTACAGAGCCTCGCAATCGCCCTCTGCTGGAGGCGAACAAAGGTGGCGTAGGCCAGGTTGTCCTCGTAGGGAAACGGATAGGGCGGATTCCAAAACCAGCCGGCGATCAAAAAGGCCGCCACCGCGCCCACAATGGCGGCGCGGAGGCGGCGGTGCGGCAGCGCCGCGACATGGGGGGCGAGCAGGGCAATATAGATGGCGATGGCGGGCAAAAGATACCGCGCCAACACCGCGCCTCCTACCAGCGCGTGGAAAACGACATAGGCCGCGACAATGACCCACAGTTCGCGCCTAGGGTGTGCTGCCGCGGGGCCCTGGCGCGGCGAACCGGCAGACGGCCGCCGGGCCCGGCGGCACAGCCAGCCCGAGATAATCGCCGCCACGGTGATGGCCGCCATTCCGTCATACCCGGCGATTTGCCAAACGCGTAGCGCCAGCGCCATGGCCACGCGGGGCGGAGAGAGGGCGCCACTCAGGTTGTAGGCGAGGAAGCTGGCGTTGCCCATCCAGAAGCCGGTGACGGAGTGGTAGTAGGCGAGCCAGGCGAGAAGGGCGGCGGCGGGGATGAGATGGGGGCCAAACGTGGGCCAGGCCGGTCCGCGGCGGCGGCGCCACCCGACCAACGCAAACGCCCCCAGAACCAAGGGAATGAGTAGGGCGGTTTCCTTGGTCAGGCAGGCGGCGGCCGCCAGGCCGGCATAGGCCCAGCGGCGACCGCGCGCCCACGCCAACAAAGCCCAAAGAGCGAGGGCGGCGGCGGGGAGATCGAGTTGCGCCAGCGAGGCCTGTGCGAAGCAGAGCGGAGTCAGCGCCAGCCAAACCGCCGCAAGCCAGCCGGGGTGAAGCCTGCCGGCCAGAAAACCGGAGTCCTTCGAGCCCGGAACTGGCGGTTGAACCGCGACCATCCGGGCCAGTTGCGCGGTGGCCAGAATGAGCGCCGCAGCAAACGCCAAAGCCGTGGCACGGGTGGCGGTGATGGAGACGCCAAAAACATGCCAGGCCACCGCCAGCACCGCCAAAAACAGCGGCGGGTGGCCGTTCGCCAGGGTGGTGCGGGGGATCCACCAACCGTGGCGGAACAGATCCAGAGCGGCGGGGATGAAATAGCCGGCTTCATCCCAGTAGTAGGGGAGGTGGAGCAACGGGGCATGGGCGGCGAGCAGGGCGGCGTAAACGGCTACGGCGGCGAGCAGCCAGCGCCACCAGGCCGCCGCGGGCGCCACCTGCGTGCCAGCCGCCGGCCGCGCGGGCGATCGCGCGGGTGCGGCGCTAGGAGACGGCGGGCCGGGGCTGGTGGGCGGGGCGGGCATCGCAGGCAACCGGGAGTACGCCGCCGCATGGGCGGATCGTTGCCGTGCCTTCAGCCTAGCGCAGGGATCGGGTGGACGGTTCTCGGCTGGCTGATCGCCCTCCTGCTCGCTATCGGCAAGAATCCGGCCTCGGGGTAGCCGGCGCAGCGAACAGGGAGTGCGCTGTTAGCGCCTCGCGGTACGCGGACAATTTCGCGACGGGCCGCGAGGGGCGGGCCGCGGTGGTCGCTCGAATATTACCCGGCGGCGGCAGCGCGGCTGGGACGCCCGCGCCACGCACGCTACTGCACGCGGTTCGCGTCGGCGTGGGGTTCCAGCTGGATTTCGCCGAAGGCTTTCTCATAGTTGGCCAGGTGCGTTTGCAGCAGGCCGACTACCGCCTTGGCTTGCTGCGGGCTGAGGTAAATGCCCTGGAAGAGATGAATTTCAACCTCGTCGGGGATTTTTTGATCGAGCGTGCCGAACTGCAAGAAGAAGTCCCAGGCGCTGGGGCGAACCTGCACCGAGTTGGCGTAGTTGTCGCGATAGTCCGGGCGGTGGACGACTTTGATGCGGGGCGGGTTGGGAGGCTGGGGCATGAGAGGGAGCCACGCGGGCGCGGCGCCGGGGCCGTGGTTTGGGGGCGGATCAAACGCCCAAAGTTTTGAGTTCTTCGACGTAATACTTGCGATACAGGATGTCCCATTCCTCAGAGCCCTCAAGGATGGGACGCTTTTGCGAGGCGATCTTGTGCCGCACGGCCTCGTCCATTTTCTCCTCGGCGTGCAGCAGGTCCTCGAGGATTTTGCGGATGTGCAGACGGATGGCATTGCGCTCGTCGGCGAAATGGACCACGGGGTGTTCGGCCAAGCGGTTGACGACCACATGAGAGAGCTGGTTGACCTTGTCACGGGAAAGGCGCACTAAAGCACCACTTTCTTCTGGCGGACCAACTCGGCCTTGATTTTCTTGAAGGCGTCGGCATAGGAGGCGCCGAGGCGCTGCATCTCCGCCTCATGGGCCGCGAGAATGGAGCGGGCCTCGGCATTGATGCGTTCCTCGACGCTCAGCTCTTCCACCATTGCCGAATGGACCCATTCGGTGACGACGGCCAGGTCGGGAGCGTGGATCAGCTTCTGTTCGGCCAGGCGGTGCGTGACCTCGCGGGCCAGGTAGCTGACGTACTCGCGGGACAGGTGCATGGGCAGGCCCAATTTTAGCCGATTCAGGCGAACCGTGAGCCTGGCCGAGCCACGCCGGCCCATGACTCGGGAGCTTGGTCCCAGTACGGCTATGCTAGAAGGAACATGGCGGAGCAGCGGGAAACGGAACGCCTGGCATTGGTGGAGCGCGCCATCGCCGCCCATCCCACCCTGCCGCGGGAGGCGGTGGTAAAGGAAGATCTGCTGCGCGGGGGTGTGGCTTTTTCGCGGGAGGCGCTGGAGCAGGCAGCGGGGGCGAAGGGCAAGGCCTACTTCATTTTCTCCTTCGATTTGGTACCGCTGGCGGACATGGCGGGGGGGGAGCATTGGTCGGCGCCGGAGGAGGTTTGGCTGGAGGGCGGGCCATGGGAGTTCCGGCCGACGGTGGTTTCGGTGCGGCTGAACCCGCACGCGCCTTATCGGGTGGAGGTGGAGGAGGGGCGGACGGTGCTGCGGCTGGAGGGGCAGACGCTGTGCGAGGTGAAGCTGCCGCCAGTCCCGGCGTATTACACCCGGGCGCTAGCCAACGGCAAGCGAGTGATTGAGATCGCGCCGACCATTGAGTGGGGGTATCTGATCTATCTGACCGTCTTCCGCATCTGCCAATATTTCGGCAAGAGCGAGGAATGCCAGTTCTGCGACATCAATGAAAACTACCGACAGCAGGTTCAGGAGGGCCGGCCCTATACCGGGGTGAAGTCAGTGGAGGAGGTGCTGGAGGCGATGGCCATCATCGCCGCCACCGGGCCCGAGACCCGCGCCTACACGATCACCGGAGGCAGCATCACCAGCCAGCTCAAGGGGCAGCGGGAGGCGGAATTTTACGCCCAGTATGCGGCCGCGATCGAAGCACGGTTTCCCGGGCGGTGGATCGGCAAGATGGTGACGCAGGCGCTGCCGAAGGAGGAGGCGCGGAGCTTCAAGGCGGCGGGGATCCGCATTTATCATCCCAACTTCGAGGTCTGGGACGCGGAGTTGTTTCGGCAAATTTGCCCGGGCAAGGCCCGGTATGTAGGGCGGGAGGAGTGGCACCGGCGGATCTTGCAAGCGGCGGAGATCTTCGGCCCGGCCTACGTGATTCCCAATTTCGTCGGCGGCATCGAAATGGCGCAACCCTATGGGTTCCGCACGGTGGAGGAGGCAATTGCCTCGACGGCCGAAGGGCTGAGGTACTTCATGTCCCAGGGCGTGGCGCCACGGTTCACCACCTGGTGCCCGGAGCCGCTGACGCCGCTGGGCCAGGCCAATCCGGGCGGCGCGCCGCTGGAATATCATCTCCGGCTGCTGGAGACCTGGCGCGACACGCACGCCTTTTATGGGCTGCCTGCGCCGCCGGGCTACGGCGATCCGGGGGTGGGGCGGGCGGTGTTTTCGGTCAGCTCCTTCATGGATGTGATTTCGCCGCAGGCGCAACCGGCGCCGGTCTAGGCGCGAGCATGCGAGTTTCACTCAACTGGCTGCGGGAGTTTCTTGCCTCCGAGGCGGAGCGGCTGAGCGCGGCAACAGCGGCCGAGATGCTGACCATGGCCGGGCTGACGGTCGAGGCGGTGACTGCGGCGGAGGAGGACACGCTGCTGGACCTGGACCTGACCACCAACCGGCCGGACGCGCTGGGTCATTACGGCGTGGCGCGGGAATTGGCGGCGGCGGCGGGGTTGGGACTGCGGCCGCTGGCCGAGAGCCAGCCGACTCTGGCGGAGGGCGGACCGGAGGCGGGCGAGGCGATGCGGGTGACGATCGAGGCGGCGGAGGACTGCGCTCGCTATTGCGGCCGCGTGCTGGATGGCCTGGTTCCGGGTCCGGCGCCGGCGGCCATCAGCCGGCGGCTGGAAGCTTTGGGGCAGCGGGCAATCAACAATGCTGCCGACCTCACCAACTACACGCTGCTGGAACTGGGGCATCCCACCCACGCCTTTGACGCCGACACGCTGGAAGGCGGGGAGATTCGGGTGCGCCGGGCACGGGCGGGGGAGACACTGGTCACCCTAGACGGGGTGGAGCGGCGCCTGGCGGTGGAAGATTTGGTCATCGCCGACGCGCGGCGGCCGGTGGCGCTGGCAGGGGTCATGGGCGGGCTGGAGACGGCGATCGGGCCCAAGACGCGGCGGGTGATGATCGAGAGCGCCTGGTTCCGGCCGGCGCTGATCCGGCGCAGCGCGCAGCGCCATGGGCTGCATACCGACGCTTCGCACCGCTTCGAACGTGGCGCCGACCCGGAGATCTGCGCCTTGGCCGCCGACCGCGTCACGGCGCGGCTGCAGGCTGCGGCGGGGGGCGTGATCCTGCGCGGGCGACTGGACCAATACCCGCAGCCCTGGCAAGCGTCCCGGATGCCGCTCCGTGCGGAGGCGCTGCGGCGGCTGCTGGGCGCGGATATCCGCCTCGATGCCGTGCAGCGGATTCTGACCGCTCTGGGCATTGCCACGGAAGTGAGCGGCGCAGGGGCCGAGGCCCGCTGGTCGCTAACGGCGACGGCACCATCATGGCGGCCAGATTTGCGAGAGGAAGTGGATCTGGTCGAGGAGGTGGCGCGCATTTACGGCTATGACCGCTTCCCTGCCCGCCTGCCCGGCTTCGCCGGCGTGGCGCGCCCAAGCCCGGCGGCGGCGGCCGAGGCGCGGCTGCGCGCGCGGTTGCGCGCCCTGGGATACGCGGAGGCGGTGGCGCTGAGCTTTGCGGCTGAGGGCGAATGCCGGGAGTTGGGGGGAGCCGGTGGACTGGAGCCCGTGGCCATCCAGCATCCCATCAGCGAAGAGGCAGCGGTGATGCGCAGCACGGCGCTGCCGAGCATGGTGCACTTGCTGCAATACAACCTGAACCGAGGACAGGAGCAGCCACGGCTTTTTGAAATCGGCAAGATTTATGGTCGAGCGGTGCGGTCTGCGGCGGCCACCGCCGATACCCGGGAGCCCGAGCCTTGGGTTCAGGAACGACGGGTAGTGACGCTCGGGGCCACCGGAGGGCCCCAGTCGGCGGGTTGGACGAACGGAAAAGAGACCTTTGATTTCTTCGCGTTAAAGACAGCAATTGATGCGGTACTGGAGATCTTTGGTCCGCTCCCGTTGACGCTGGCTCCACTGGAGGACCCCGCGTTTCATCCCGGGCGGTCGGCGGGCCTGAGTTGGCACGGGCGACCGATCGCCCGATTTGGCCAATTCCATCCCGATAGGGCCGGGGCCTGGAAACTGAAGGCGGACGTGTACTTGGCGGAAATTGAACTCGAACCCTTGCTGGCCTGCGGGCCGAGGCAGCAACGGTTCACGCCGCCTCCGAGATACCCGGCCAGCGAGCGTGATTTCTCGTTCCTTTTCCCGAACGCGGTCAGTTGGGCCCAAGTCGAGGCGGCCATTGCCGCGCTGCAGCTGGAGGCGCTAGCAAGCGTGACGCCGCTCGAGGTGTTCCATGGGGGCCAACTGCCGGAGGAACGTTACAGCCTGCTGTTGCGGGCTCGGTTTCAGCTGGCCGAGCGGACGCTGCGCGAAGAAGAGGTGACCGAGCAAGCGGCGCGGATCGTGGCGGCGCTGGCCAGGCTGGGCGGAAGACAGCGTTAAGCGGCCCGGCCGCTGGACACCCGCTGCCCGGCCTGGGACACGCCGAGATTAGCGGGCGGCAAGCGTGCCGGTGGGGGCGAGTTGGTAGCGCTTGATCAGGGTGCCGGACTTGTCGAACCAGAGTTCGCGTCCCTGCAACCGCACCACGATCTGGCCCCACGTCCAATGGCCGTCGAGCCGTTGCAGGCGGAAGCTGCCGCGGATCCCGCGAAAGTCGCCGAGCAAGCCCCAGCCGAAGCGGACGGGTTCCTGGTTGTGGAAATGCACCTGGTAAACCAAGCCGGTCGCCGGATCGGCACAGACGGTCCCGGCCATGGCCGCCAGCACGCGGGCGGTTCGGTTGCCGATGCGGAGGCCGGGACGGGGCGAAAACGCGAAGCGGCGGCACGGGCGGCCCAGAAAAGAACCGTCGCCAAGTCTGCGCCAGTCGAAACGGTTCAACAGCGTTTGGGCCGACTGCACGCGGCTGCCCACAATGACCAAGCGCCCGTCATCCTGCCGGCCGTGCCAGGCGGCGCGGACACGGCGGCGCAGGAGATCGAGCTGGCGTGCGGCGGCAGCCGCCTGGCGGCGGTTCAACGCGCGCCCCTTGCGGGTCAGGGGAGTTTCCAGTTCCACCGAGTCTAGAAAAAGCACCTGGGCCCGATTGACGGGATCCGGGCGACCGCGAGCGGGAATCCAAGCCTCAAAGGTGCGCAGGGCGCGAACGGCTTTTGGCCCTCCGACGGGGCCCGGCAGCCGCGCATGCGTTAGGAGCCATTGCCGCGGCGACGGGGCCGCCGGAGCGGCCCCGCGTTGGCGGGCGAGCGGGTTGCGGTGCCGCGGTGCTGGCTGGCCGGCGGCGGCCAAGACCCAGGCGCAGATCAGGCTCAGGGCGAAGGCGGCGCGCAGAACCGTCGGCTGGGGGCGCGACGGCCGCGAGCGCAGGGTCATGGCCCGGCAGCCGCGCGACCGGCGGCAGCTGCGGTGAGGCGCGGGAAGAGATCCTTTAAGCGCGGGTAACATTCGCGATAGGTAGCGTAGGCGGCGTTGTAGAGGTGACGGTGCTCCGCCTCGGGGCGCCACTGCGCAGCGGGAGCCAGGCCTCGGGCCGCAATTTCTTGAATGGGTGCCGGCGGCGCCTGGCCCGGCAGCTGGGCGGCGATGGCGATCAGCGCGGCGCCGTGCGCAGCGCCTTCTTCCCGCCGCCAGCGCAGGCAGGGCAGGCCGAGGATTTCGGCTTGAATACGCGGCCACACGCGGCCGCGGGCGCCGCCGCCGGACAGCGCGAGGCGCTGCGGGCGCAGGCCCATGGCCTGGATGATTTCCAGGCCGTCGCGGAGGCTGAAGGCCACGCCCTCCAGCACGGCGCGGATCAATTCCGGCCGGCGATGGGCGGCGGTCAGGCCGATCCACGCGCCGCGTGCCAGGGGGTCGAGATGGGGGGTACGCTCGCCCATCAGATACGGCAAAAACAGGAGACCGTTGCAGCCCGGTACGGCGCGGGCCGCCTCCTGGCAAAGGCGGTCGTAGGGATCGCCAGCGCCAGCCCGGGCGCCGAGCGTATCGCGCAGCCATCGCAGGCTGAGGCCCGCGGCTTGGGTAACCGCCATGACATGCCACTGCCCAGGAACGGCATGGCAGAAGGCATGCACGCGGCCCTTGGTGTCGAGGCGCATGGCGCCAGTGGCGGCGAAGACCACGCCGGAGGTGCCCACGGTAACGCTGGCCAAGCCTTCGCTGACCACGCCATTACCCACCGCACCGGCGGCTTGATCGCCGGCGCCGGCGACGACCGGAACGCCGGCGGCCAGGCCGGTGGCGCGCGCGCCGGCAGTGGAAACGCGGGCGCAGATCTCTGGGCTCTCAAAGACGGCGGGCAACAGCGCGGGGCTGATCTCCATGGCCGCCAGCATCTCGGGCGACCACCGGCGATGGCGGACGGAGAACAGTCCGGTGCCGCTGGCATCGGCGACATCGGTGGCCAGCTCGCCGGTGAGGCGATGCCGGACGAAGTCCTTGGGCAGCAGGAAATGGCGGGCGGCGCGCCAAACGGTGGGGCGATGGCGGCGGGTCCAGGCCAGCTTGGGAGCGGAAAAGCCCGCCAGCATCGGATTGCCCGTCAGCTTGATGATGCGCTCGGCGCCGATGCGCGCGGTCCAGGCGTCGCATTCCGCCTGGGCCCGGCCATCGCACCAGATGATGGCGGGCGCCAAGACGGCGCCCGCGGCGTCGAGCAGCACCACGCCGTGCATTTGGCCGGTTAGGCCAACTGCGGCGATGGCGCTGGGGGCCACAGCGGCCTGACGGAGCGTAGCCCGGATGGCGCGCCGCGCGGCACGCCACCAATCCTCGGGGTCCTGCTCCGCCCAGAGCGGCTGGGGCATGGAAATAGCGGCATGCGGAGCGGTAGCGGCGGCGCGCACGCGGCCCCGCTCGTCCACCAGGACGGCGCGGGTGCCGCCGGTGCCGACGTCCAGGCCGAGCCACACACGGCCGCGGGGGCGTGCCAAGGTGGCGGAGGCGGGCCGGGGGGTGGACGGTTGGGCAGGGCTGGACATCACGGAGCCGCTCTTGCCGTCTACTCTACCCTGGTTGCGCTATCCGGAAGGGCGGGCGGGCGCGGCGATCCAGCGAAAGCCGGCTCCACGGCCCATCTCTGGAGGGCCGCCGTTGGCAGCCTTGTCACCCCGAATCACGCCGCCGCGCGTTGGGGGGGCCGGTTCTGGCGGGCCAACGCATCGCCACTGGCACTTCGGGCATTTCCCAGTGGCCCGGATAGAATGCCGACATGGCCAACCCGAAGCCGGTGCACAAGCCGGCGCGGCGCAAGAAACCGGAGATGACGCTGGATCGCGCGCTATCGCGCTATGGCTTGGCCTCCCGCAGCGCAGCGGCGGTCATGATCCGCGCCGGGCGGGTGACCGTGGACGGGCGGGTGGAGCGCAACCCCTTGGCTTGGGTGGCGCCGGGGCGAGCGGTGCTGCGGTTGGACCGGCGGCGGCTGACAGCGGCACGGCGGGTGTATTGGGCGATCAACAAACCGGCAGGTTGCATCACAAGCCATGGCGATCCCTCCGGGCGGAGAACCATTTACGACCTGTTGCCGCCGGGACAGCGTTGGCTATTTCCGGTGGGGCGGCTAGACCAGGACACCACGGGCCTGCTGTTGCTGACCAACGACAGCGTATTTGCCGAGCGCATCACCAATCCCGGAAGCAAGGTGGAAAAGGCATATCTGGTGAAGCTGAACGGGCTGGCTACCGTGGAGGCGATGGCGCGGCTGCGGGCGGGAGTGGACATCGGGCAGGGCGAGTCCTCCTCAGCAGCGAGGGTGGAGCTGGCGCGAGAGAACCCGCGAGTGAGCTGGCTGGAAGTGACCATCGCGGAGGGGAAAAACCGGCAGGTGCGGCGCATGATGGCGGCGGTCGGATACCGGGTGCTGAAGCTGACGCGCATACGCATTGGGCGGCTGGCATTGGGCGGGCTGGCGCCGGGGGCGATGCGGGCGATCCGGCCCGAAGACGTGCTGGGGAGAGCGGCGGCGGGCGCGGAATCGTAAGCCCGCCCACACCGATTCGTCGCGCCAACTCGGAGATGCCCTGACCGCGAGCGGGCGTCCGCTGCCGGCCGTCCCACTCCAGCATGGGCCGCTGCATCCTGGGGACCCCGGTGAAGCCCCGCCGCAGGCATCGCTAGCGCCGGGGTCCTCAAGGCGCCGCGGCCCGCCTTGAGGTGGAGCGGCGGGGCCGTCCAGAATCGGGCGGCTGAGTCGCTGGCCGCAGTCTGAGCTCTGGCCACGGGTCCGCCTCCCAGCCTCCCAGGTAGCTGAGAGGGCCGGCCCACGGTCTCTAGGCGAGGTTATTTAGGGCCGCGGGAGATGAGGCCGCAGGGGAGGCCGAGGCGGCGGCGGAGGCGTTCCTCCAACCGGCGCATCTGACCCTGGTCGCGCTCATGGTCGTGGCCGGCCAGGTGCAGAAGGCCGTGCAGGATCAGGATGCGCAGCTCAGTATCGAGAGAATGCCCATACCGGCGGGCCTGGCGGCGGGCGGCGGGGCGGGAAATGGCGACATCGCCGCCCAGGGTGGGCCGTCGGCCAGGCGTCGCGGCGGATAGCGGAAACGACAGCACGTCGGTCGTGCCGTCCACACCGCGGAAGCGGCGGTTAAGGTCGCGAAGGACGCGATCGGAAGCGATGCGAACCGTCACCTCGCCGCGCACGCCGACTAGATGCCGGGCATGGCGCAGGAAGGCGCGCAGTACGACGGGGCTAACTGAGGCTTGGCGTGGGGGCACCATCGGCCGAAAGCAGCGGCAACTGGCGGGCCACGGCGGTGCCGTGCTCGGCGTAGAGCTCATAGGCGCGGATGATCTGCTGCACCAAATGATGGCGGACAACATCACGCTCGTCGAAAAACACGGTCGAGATGCCCTCTACGCGAGCTACGACCTCCATGGCCTGGAGCAAGCCGCTGGCGCGCCCCGCAGGGAGGTCAATTTGCGTGATGTCGCCGGTAATGACCGCCTTGGCCCGAAAACCCAGCCGGGTGAGGAACATTTTCATCTGTTCCTGGGTCGTGTTCTGGGCTTCATCCAGAATGACGAAGGCTTCATTTAACGTGCGGCCACGCATGAAGGCGATGGGCGCGATCTCGATGATGCTGCGCTCCAAGAGGCGGTCCACCTTTTCCGCCTCCAGTAAATCGTAAAGCGCGTCGTAGAGAGGGCGGAGATAGGGGTCCACCTTCTCCTGGAGGGTACCGGGCAGAAACCCCAGGCGCTCGCCAGCCTCGACCGCGGGGCGGGCGAGGATGATCCGGCCGACCTCCTTGTTGAGCAACGCGGCGAGAGCCATGGCCACGGCCAGATACGTCTTGCCGGTGCCGGCAGGGCCGATGCCGAAGACCATGTCGTTGCGGGCAATAGCCTCCAGGTAGCGCCGCTGATTGAGGCTCTTGGGCTGAACGATCTTCTTGCCGAAGGAGCGTTGGCGGCCGCTGACGGCGAGGGCATGGAGGCGCACCTGGGGATCGTCGAGCACCAACTGGAGCAGGGAGTGGAGATCGCCGTTGGGGAAGGTGAAGCCCTCGCGGCGGAGGCGATCATAGTCAGTGAAGATTTCCTCGGCGCGGGCGATGCCGCCGGGATCGCCTTCCAGGCCGATGCCCTCGGGCTGCAGCGCAATCTGAATGTGCAGACGGGACTCGAGAAGCCGGAGATTCTCGTCCAAAACGCCGAAGATGGACTCGATGCCCGGGCTAAACTCGATGGTTTTTTTCATTGATAGGCTAATTCAGGCCAGCGTATACCACGGTCCAGACGGAATCAAGGCGGTGCGGGCGGGAGCCGTGACTGGGGCCGCGGCTTCGGCCGCCCGGAGCAGAGCGGCCGCGGCACGCCGCGGGAGCGTTGAACGTGCGTTGGAGCCGGCCGGGCGCGTTTACCCGAACGGGCTTTTCGGCTAGACTGCTGCGATGGCGTAAAAGGTGCGCCGGGAACGGATTGAGAATCGCCACTGTCTTCTTGCACCGCCGCACAACGGCGTTCGCCCTGGGATTGATACTGGCGGTCGCCGCCATTGGGGGGCGACCGGCGAGGGCGCAGGCGCCCGCCCCGACGGGGTCGGCGGGGGCGCCGCAGGCGGTGCTGGGTCCGCCGACGCCGGTGCGCACCAACGTGGAACTGGACGAAAACCCGACATTGTTCGCCATGTTGGCGGCGCTCAATGTGGCGGGATACGACCACGGGCTGCACGCCACTGGGGCCAGCCCCTTCCGCCAGCAACTGCGGCTGCGCTTGCAGGCGCAGGCGTCGCCGCTCTACGAACGCCTGCGGGCCTACTACGCGGTGCACCGGAAGGCCACGCCGGCCGAGACGTTGGCGCAGTACGTGTCCTTGGCGCTGCTGATGGGCGACCCGCCTGCGTTTGCCTTGGACCGGCCGGTAAACCAGCTGCCGCCGGACGCGGCCGGGGTCGCCAGCTTCGCGCCCTTGCTGCGCGAATTTTACGCCGACGTCAACCTTGCCTCCGACTGGCAGCAGTACAAGCCGGTGTACCAGCGGGCAATCGTGCGCTATTCCGGACCGGTGCGGCGGCTGACGCAAAGCGTGGACGACTACTTCCGCCTGCCCCAGGCCTACTTGGGCCGGCAGTACGTCATCCTGCCGGAATTTTTAGCGGCGCCGGGAGACACGCAGGCGCGGAACTACCTGGGTAACTATTTCATCGCGGTGGGCCTGAACGTCGCGGGGCACATGCCGGAGATTCGCCACGCCTATTTGCATTACGTCCTGGACCCGCTGGTGGAGAAGTATCCTTACGCCTATGAGCGCGTCGCGGGGTTGCTGCCGCTGGTGGCGCGGGCGCCGGCGCTGAACCCGGAATTCAAGCACAACGTCCGGTTGTTTTACACCGAATGCCTGGTCCGGGCGGTGGAAACGCGGTTCATGTCGTTTCCCGGAACGGCAGCGGAGCAGCGGGCGGAGCGGGCGGCGATGATCCGACGGGACATGGCGAACGGGCTGATTCTGACGCGCTTCTTCAGCCGGCAGCTAGACGCGTACGCTCACACCGTGGTCAGCTTTTCCCAGTTCTATCCCGGGGCCGCCTACTCGCTGTCGGTGGGCGCGGTGGCCGGACGGGCACGGAAGATGGCGTTTTCGGCCCAGCCGCTGGGCTTGCCGGAGCCCATCCAGCCCAGTCCACGCATGAGCTTGCTGGTAGCCGGTGAAACGGCTTTGGCCAATGGCGATCTGGCAGGGGCGACGGCGCTAGCGCAAGCGACGCTGATGCAGCCCCAGGGCGACCATGCCACGGCCGACTTCCTACTGGCCGAGGTAGCGGCGCGGCAAGGGGAATCGGCGCTTGCCGCCACTGACTTCCAGCGGGCGCTGGCGCTGGCGCCGCCCTCAGCGCTGCATGTCCGCACTTGGAGCAATATCTATCTGGGGCGCTTGCTGGACCTTGAGCACCAGCGGCCTCAGGCGCTGCGCCATTACCGCGCGGCGCTAGCCACCGCAGCCAGCGCGGGGGCGCGCGCAGTGGCGAAGGCGGGCATCGCGCAACCGTTTACCGTCGCGCCTCCACGGACCCATTCCAGCGGATCAGGTTCCCATCCATGACCTCGTGTCTTCGCCCTTCCTGGTGTTTCTTTTTGTTATTCGCGGGATTGCCGCTGCTGGCGGCGGCGCAGAGCGGCGCGCCGACGGCAAGCCCAGGCGGCGGGCAAACGGCGACCAAGCCCACGGCGCGGCCGCACCTAGCCGCCCGTCCGCCGGTGCTGGCCGACCTGCAGAACCTGCTCACGCTGATGCGTCAGCCCACGACCACGCCGCCCCAGGTGGTGGAGGCGGTGCAGGTGTACTGCACCAAATACCCCACCTCGCTTTATCGAGCGACGGCCGACATGTACGGGATGCAATTCGCCCAGGCGCGGCACGATTATCCGGACATGTTGGCGTTTGGCCATGCGGCGCTGAAGATTAACCCCAAGATGCTGGTGCCCCTCCTGGTGCTGGGCAGCGCTATCCCCGATCAGGTGAAGCCCACTGATCTGAACGGGGATCAGCAATTGCGGCTGGCGGCCGAGTACAATCGGCGGGCGCTGGCCATCGCGCAAGACTTTCCCACCGTCTACAACGGACATCAGCTGTCGCCGCAGCGGGTGGCGCTGATCCAGCGCGAGATCCGGGCCTCGGCGTACAGCGCGCTGGGGGTGATCGCCATGAACCGTGGGCGCTATCCGGACGCACTCAGCGAGTTGAACCAGGCAGTCAACAACGACAACGCGCGCAGCAAGGCGGTGGATTACTATCGCATCGGCGTGGCGCAGGCGGCGCTGAAGCAATATTCGGCGGCGCTACAGACACTGCGTCGGGCACTGGCGCTGGGGCCCGACAACCCGACACTGCAG
>JBOGKW010000073.1:0-14736 GCA_050746205.1 Terriglobales bacterium
ATTCTGGACGCTCCCGCTGGTCCCACCCCAAAGCGCTCCGCTGCGCTTTGGGGACCCCGGGGTCGCTGCGGCTGGGCTTCGACGGCCGGCCACGGACGCCCGCTGGCGCTCCGGGCGTCTCCAGGTTGCCGCGACTGGCTTTATTTCCCCGTCCACTGCTCATCGGCCGAGGGGCCATAGAGCGCGGGCACGGGCAGCTGCAGCAGCCGCAGGTAGACGCCCAACTGCGAGGTGTGATGCACCAAATGATTGAAAAACATGGTGCGGTAGGTGCGCAGCCGGGAAGCTTCGGAGATGATCTGCGCCCCGGCCCGGAAGGGCCAGGTCGCCTGCAACCCCGCATCGGTGGCCCCGGATAGGGCCTGGCGACATTGCGCCGCGCTCTTCTCCAATTCCTCCAGGCAGCGGGCGCGAGTGGTGAACTCCAGCGACGCGCGCGGATGCTGGGACGCCATAAGGTCCATTCCCTCGTCGGCGAGGACGTAATAGCCGAACAACGGCAGCGTGGCGCAGTGCATCGCCAGCCGGCCCACGGGCATGGACTTCCCATGCGGCCTATAGTCGGGCTGGTCCTCTGGGATCCGCTCCAAAGTCCGCCGCGTGTTGCCCATCTCCGTATCGAAATCCTCTAGCAGCACTTCCGCAATTCGCACGGTTCCTCCCTTTGCCAGACGATTGTAGCCCGGCCCGGGCGAGATCCGCCGTTGGCAGGCGGCGGCCGCGCAAGGCAGCCGGCCCTTGCAAATCATTGCGCCGTTGGGCTTTGCGGCCGGCCACGCGCCCATGCGGCGGCCCCGGGCCGTGCGGCGGCTCAGCCGCCCTATTCTGGACGCTCCCGCTGGTCGCTGCGGCTGGGCTTCGACGGCCGGCAACGGACGCCCGCTGGCGCTCAGGGCGTCTCCAGGTTGCCGCGATCGGTTATGGCGAGCATAAAAACTTCCCATTGGCCTTGCCGGGCGGGGGCGGGCGACACTGAGCGCCATGAACCTAGCCTTTATCGCGGCGGGGGCGCCGGCAGTGGCGATCTCCGGCGCGGACAATGCGTGGTTGCTGACCTGCACGGCGCTGGTGCTACTGATGACCGGCCCCGGGCTGGCGCTGTTCTATGGGGGATTGGTGCGGCGCAAAAACGTCGTCTCCATCCTGATGCAGAGCGTCAGCTTAATGGCCCTTATCAGCGTGCTGTGGGCCATCGTGGGCTACAGCTTGTGCTTCGCGCACGGGGGCTCCTTCCTGGGCGGGCTGCAGTTTCTGGGGTTGCAGGGCGTCGGCGCCGCCCCCAACCCGGCCTACGCGCCGACGGTGCCGCAGAGTTCCTTCGCACTGTTCCAGATGATGTTCGCCATCATCACGCCGGCGCTAATCACGGGTGCCTTCGCCGAGCGGATGAAGTTCAGCTCGATGATGCTGTTTCTGGGCGCCTGGTCGTTGGTGGTCTACGCCCCGATGGCGCACATGGTGTGGGGCCAGGGTGGGCTGTTCAACGCGGTGACGGGGCGAATCCCGGTGCTGGATTTTGCCGGTGGGACGGTAGTGCATATCACCAGCGGCGTTTCGGCACTGGTCTGCGCACTGTATTTGGGACGGCGGCTGGGTTATTCGGAGGAGGGAATGCCGCCCCACAATCTGGTGCTCTCCGTCACCGGGGCGTGTTTGCTGTGGGTGGGCTGGTTTGGCTTCAACGCCGGCAGCGCGTTGACCTCGGGGGCGTTGGCCTCGACGGCATTTTTGAACACGCAGTTGGCGGCGGCGGCGGGGGTGTTGAGCTGGAGTGCGATTGAATGGGCGCGGGTGGGACGGCCGACGGCTCTGGGCGCCATTAGCGGCGCGGTGGCGGGGCTGGTGGCGATCACGCCGGCCTGCGGCTACGTCACCCCGATGGCGGCGCTGGCGATCGGCGTGGCGGCGGGGCTGGTCTGCTACGGGATGGTGACCGGGGTGAAGCGCTGGTTCGGCTACGACGACGCATTGGACGCCTTCGGCGTGCACGGTGCGGGCGGCACCCTCGGCGCCATTCTCACCGGCGTCTTCGCCACCGTCGCGGTCAACCCGGTCTTCGGCGCCGCACACGCCGTCGGCGCCGTGGATGGCCGCTGGACACAGGTGACGCATCAGCTCGCCGCGTCTGGCGTCGCCTGGGCGCTGGCCGGCGTCGGGACCTGGGGGCTGTTGTGGGCAGTGGATCGGCTAGTGGGCCTGCGGGTCAGCCCGGATCACGAGGCGCAGGGCTTGGATTTGGCGCTGCACGGCGAGCACGGCTACCATCCCGCTCCGGACGGCTCGCTCGGCTGGGGCGAATTGGACACCGAAGAAGCGGCCAGCTAGCCCGCGCGCCCGCCCGGGCGGGCGCCACGATCGCCGAGCGGGGTTGCGCGGGCGTGTGCCGCCGCCCGGGAGGGCGACAGCAGGGCAAGCCGAGGGGCTTACCTCGAGGCTCAGGCCAGGGTTGCTACTTCGCCGCCGGCGGGAGCGCGGCGAGCCGGCGCTGGAAGGCGGCGGCCAGGCCATAAGCGGGGCGGCCCCGGCGCACCGGCTGGGCCGCAAGCTTCAGCAGGTTCATCAGATAGCGCTGGGTATAGGCATCTTCGGCATGGGCGATGATGGGCACCGAAGACACGGTCACCAGGCCGCGGCCAAAGCGAAACCGAAACCAGGCGTGGCAACCCGCGTAGCCCGCGCCGCCGGGCGCACGGACCAGCAAGCGCAGATCGGGCGTCAGCAGGTTGATCTCCGGCTCGCGGGACAAATCGTAGGCGAAGTCGGGGCGCAGGACGGCAGTGGCGGCGCTGGGCAGCCCGTCCCGCAGCGCGGGCAGTCCCTCGGGAAACGGAGCCCCGCAGGCCGCGGAGTAGTTCAGTACGTGAATCCGGAATGGCCAATAGGGCGCCATGTCCGGTGCTGGCGGGCTCAGCAACAGCAAGTTCGCGCCCTGGGCAACGGCGCTCCAGATCCGGCGATAGCGAGCGGCGAGACCCGGGCCGGGCAGTTTCGGTTCGGCGACGGCAATCAGGCGGGGATGGGTCGCCCCCAGCCCCGAGCGCAGGGCGAAGCCGCGCGCGCGCAGGGCTTGCATCAGGGCGTCGGGGAATCCGTAGGCAGCCACCGGCAGCACGCCGCCATAGAACGGCGGCGGCGGGGTCACTGCCTCCAGGTCCAGCGACGCCAGCGGCCGGGTGGCGCCGGCAACCTCGGCCGTCAAGCGGTACGCGCCGGCGCGGGGCAGGTCGCCGGCCAGACGCCAGAAGCCGGCTTTCGAGGCGCTCAGCTGGTCGCGCCACAAAGCCGGGCCGTTTGCCCGCGCCAGGCGAACCCAGATGCGGTCGCGAGCCGGCAGCGGCGCGCTGCTGCTGACCTCGATCAGAAACTCCTGGCCCGCCATGTAATGACGGGCTTCGGTGCGCAGGCGCAGTTGCGGCACCGGCCGCGCGGGCGCGCAGCCGGCAAAGGCAAGGCACAGGACCAACGCGGCGGTGATTGAGCAGCAGCGGGTCATCGAGGGCGAGTATAGCGCGGGCGACCGCCGCCCGCCCTGCCCGGCGGCACGGGCCGCCCGCCTCGCCGCCGCGACGGCGGCGCTGGGGCCGCTCAGGTGCGCGGCGGAGGTGAGGTACAATCGGGGCGCCATGCGGGCGGCGGTGACGGCGGGGAGCATCGGCAAGTGGCCGCGAGGCGTTGCGGGGCTGTGCGCCCTGGCCCTGCTGTGCCTGTGGCCGCTGCGCAGCTGGGCGCAAGTAGGGTTCTTCCACGTCGAGAACCAGGACGGGATTTGGTGGCTGGTGAACCCGCAGGGTCAGCCCACGTTGTCTATCGGCGTGGATCACATTAGCTATCGTGGTGACGCCACGCAGGGCGGCGGGCCGGCACCCTACTTCGCGGCGGTGCAGAAGCAATATCCCACGGAGATGGCCTGGGACCTCGGGGCTCTGGCCCGGCTGGAACGATGGGGGTTCAACACCGTCGGGGCCTGGTCGGATCCCTCGCTTTGGAATTACCACGTACCCTACGTGATGATCCTGGGCATCGCCGCCCACGCGGGGGCGAACTGGCAAAAGGGCAAGCCGGTGGACGTGTTCGCCCCGGTGTTTCCCCAGGTGGCGCGGCAACTGGCCGATCAAGCCGGCATTCCCCGCACCGGCGACCACAACCTGATCGGCTATTTCAGCGATAACGAGCTTCGCTGGGGAGCGGACTGGCGGGGCCGGAAGAGCATGCTGATGCTGTATTTGGCGATGCCGCTGAGCGCGCCGGGGCACCAGCATGCGGCGGATTTTTTGCGCCAGCGCTACCATGACAATCTGCGCGCCCTGGCCCGCGCATGGGGCATCCGCCGCCCCAAGGACTTCGACTATCTCCGCCAGGCCGGGCGTACGGCGGCGTATCAGTCGGACGCGGCGGCGTTTTTGGCGCAGGTGGCGGCGCGATATTTCCAGGTCTGCGCCAGCGCCATCCACCAAGCCGACCCCAACCATTTGTATCTGGGGGCGCGGTTTTCCTTGCCCGTGCCGGACGCGGTGCTGGCCGCGGCGCGGATCGCCGACGTGGTCTCGGTCAACATCTACGCGCGCGATCCACGGCCCATCGTGCGGCACATCTATCGCCTGACGGGCAAGCCGATCCTGGTGACCGAGTTCGCCTTTCGCGCCCAGGACTCCGGGTTGCCCAACACCCGCGGAGCGGGGCCCAAGGTGCCCAATCAAGCCGCCCGGGGCGCCGCCTACCGCCAGTTCGTGACCGATTTGGAGAGCCAGCCGGAGGCGATCGGCTATCACTGGTTCGAATGGGCGGATGAGCCCGCCCAGGGGCGCTTTGACGGCGAAAACTCCAACTACGGGCTGGTGAACATCCGGGACCAGCCCTATCAACAATTTGTCGCCGCGGTGCGCGCCGCCAACCTGGCGGCGGCCGGGGTGCATGCCCATTCCGAACCACCGGAGACCGAGCGCTAGGCGAAGCCCATTCCTACCTAAGGACCCGTATGCGCAAACTCGCGAGCTTCTGTTCCTTTCTGATGGTGTTGGCGGTAGCCGTGGCTTTGCCGCCGGCGGCGGGGGCGCAGGACGCGCCGGCCAAGATCCCGGCCATCGGCTGGCAGCGGGGCATCGGCGTGCCGCCGGCCAATCCCGGACACGCGAAAGCCCAGGACCAGCCGATGATTGACGACGGCTACTTCAACGGTGCTCCGGTCGGCGGCTTCGGCGCAGGCGCCATTGGCCGCAGCTACAGCGGAGACTTCGTCCGTTATCACCTCAAGATCGGCGCGCACAAATACGGCAATATTCCCTCCAACCAGTTCGCGCTGTTCACCCAAACCGCCGACGGCCGGCGCTACGCACAAGCGCTGTGGACCGGCCAGCCGAGCGTGTTGCAGCGCTGGAACTGGCGCTATCCGGTGGGCGGGGGCTACTACCACGCGCTGTACCCGAAATCCTGGTTCGCCTACCGCAACGCCCAGTTGCCGATCGAGGCCACGGTCGAGCAGTTTTCGCCCATCTTGCCCCACAACTACCGGGAGACCAGCTATCCCGTGGCGCTCTACAACTGGACGCTGCATAACCCCACCCGCCAGCCGGTGAAGGTCGGCATTTTGTTTTCGTGGACGAACATGGTGGGCTGGTTCCGCGATTTCTCCCACAACCTGGATCAGAACTCGACCGACAACTTCGACGTGGCCAAGAGCGAAATGACGCCGGCGGGACGGATGGCGGGAGTGGTGTTCAACCGTCGCCGGTCTGGACCGGTGCGGCAGGCCTGGGATGGGGAATACGCCATCGCCGCGCTGGCGCTGCCGGGGGTTAGCATCAGCACCCATGCCACCTACCTGGCCGATGGCGACGGCGCGGTGATCTGGCGGAGCTTCTCCCGTACTGGCTCGCTGGATAACGCCGGACCGAACTGGACCTCCAGCGGGGAGGCGCTCGCCGGCGCATTGGCGGTAACGGTCACGCTGGCGCCGGGCCAGACCCGCGTGATCCCGATGGTGTTGGCCTGGGATTTGCCCCGGGCGCAGTTTGGCGACGGCACGCAGTGGCTCCGGCGTTACACCGCGTTCTTTGGCGCCAGCGGGCAGAACGCCTGGCGCATCGCCGCCGCCGGGCTGCGCCATGACGCGCAATGGAGCGCGGCAATTGACCGCTGGCAGGCGCCCTATATCGCCGATCACTCGACGCCGGCCTGGTATCGCGGGATGTTGTTCAACCAGATGTACGACCTCGCCAGCGGCGGCACGCTCTGGACCAACGGCCCCGATCCGGTTCGGCCGGGAGCACCGCTGCCCCCTCCCGGCAGGGCGCGGCCCCGAAACGTGGGCAAGTTCGCCTACATGGAGTGCTTCGATTATCCGTTTTACGCCACGCTGGACGTTCGCTTCTACGGCTCAATGGCCCTGGTGTATTGGTGGCCGAAGCTGGACAAGGCGGTCATGGACAGCTTCGCCGACAGCGTGCGGCAAAACCTGACAACTATTCGCCGGGTGCAGTGGTCCCACAAGCTGGCGCCGCGCAAAGTGCGCGGGGCGTTGCCGCATGATTTGGGCGCGCCAGACGAGGATCCGCTGATCGCGTTTAACAACTATGACTGGCAGAACGTCAACATTTGGAAGGACCTGAACACGAAGTACGTGCTGCTGGTCTGGCGCGATTATTACCTGACGGGCCAAAAGGATCGGCGGTTTTTAGCCTACAACTGGCCGTCGGTGCAACTGGCGCTCGCGTATTTGCGGCGCTTCGATCCGCACCACCTGGACCTGCCGGAAAACGGCGGCGTGCCCGACCAAACGTATGATGTCTGGCCCATGCGCGGCGTCAGCGCCTACTGCGGCGGGCTGTGGCTGGCGGCGCTGAAAGCGGCGGTGAAGATGGGCAACGCGCTAGGGCACCCGGCCGCCGCGGCGCGGTACGAACGCTGGTTCGAGACCGGGCAGAAGAACTATGAGCGGCTGCTGTGGAACGGGAAATATTTCAACTTCGACACGGGCAGCACCTACAAGGACAATGTCATGGCGGATCAGCTCTGCGGCCAGTGGTACGCCGACCTGACCGGGCTCGGCTCGATCGTGCCGCGGGCGGAGGTCCGGCGGGCGCTGGATACGATCTTCCGCTTGAACGTGATGGACTTCCAGAACGGACAAATGGGCGCGGTCAACGGCATGGAGCCCGACGGCCAACTGCTCCACAGCAACGAGCAGATTCAGGAGGTCTGGACCGGGGTCACGTTCAGCCTGGCGTCGTTTTATTTGGCCGAGGGCATGCCGCAAAAGGCTTTCGCCACGGCCAAGGGCATCTACAACGTGGTCTACCAGCGCGGATATTGGTTCCGGACGCCGGAGGCATGGGACGCCACGGGCAACTTCCGCGCGTCCATCTACATGCGACCGCTGGCCATCTGGGCCATGGAGATCGCGCGCCAGCACTCCCGCCGTTAGCGGGTTCGTCCGTTGCGTGGCGCGGGCCCCAGCCCCGCGGACCGGCGCGGGGTGGTGCGCAGGGCACCGTTTTCTCTCCACAGCGGGCCGTCGGCACCGGCCGGCGCGGGTTGCCGCCGGCCCAGGCCCTGGGCGCTAGTTCGGCTTGCGGAGCAGCAGATACCGGCCGGGCATGCACCACAGCGGGATGAGGCCGCTGCGCCGCACTGCCCAGCCTTGACCGCGGAAATAGGCGGCGTACTCGCCGGTGTGCAGGATGTCGAAGAGGGCCGCTCGGCCGCCCGGGCGTAGGACGCGGGCAATCTCGGCCAGGGCCCGCCGCCGCTCCGCGGCGCCATGGATGTTGTGCAGGCAGGTCATGGAGACGAGGGCGTCAAAGGAGGCATCCGCGAAGGGGAGCTGGCGCGCGTCGCCGTGGCGCACGCGGAAGTCCTCCGCCACGCCCGCGGCGGCGGCATTGGCCACGGCGCGTTCCGGCGCGTTGCCGGCTAGATCCTCTTGTTTCCAAATGTCCACCCCCGTGACCCGCTCAGAGCCGGAAACGTGGGGGCGCAGGGTCTGGAGATACTGGGCGGCGGTGATGCCCGCCAGTCCCCGGCCGCAACCCAGGTCCAGGATCTCTTCGCTCCCGCTCAGCCCCATGCGCCCGATCAGGCTCCGGGCGACCCAGAGTTTGCCCCAGCGGCTGGAGAAGAACGCGACGATGACGCTCGCCAGCAGCCAGCCGCCGCTCGCGGCGCAGACCGAAAGCAGCGCCTGCATGCCGCCCCGAGCCACGAGCGGCGGCGGCAGCCGTTGTAGGAGGAAGAACGCCGCCCACAGCGCGACGCCGATGGGCAGCATTTTGCGGTAGAACGCCGGCGCGTCGAGACCAAAGTCCACCCGGGCCGGGACGGTGGTCTGGGAGGTGGCGGGCATGGGTTCATTATCGGCGCAGCCAACGCGGCCCGGGTTGACTTGGGCGGTCCGGCGAGACGCCGCCCCGGCCGAACCCGTGGCGGCGTGGCATCATCACAGCAGGAGCCGAGAAGCCCATGGGCAACGTCAATCACGATCAAGCGAATCTGGTTCTGCGGCTATATGAGGCGCGGCGCGAGGCGCGGTTGCGCGAGGCGCGGGAATGGTATATCGCCAGTTTTCATCCACAAACGCCGGAGGATGTGGCGGCGCTGGCGCCGCCGGGGTCCCGCGAGAACACCTCCATGCGCATGGTCACCAGTTATTGGGCCATGGCGGCGGCGATGGTGAATCGTGGGCTGATTGATGAGGAGTTCTTCTTTGAAACGTCGGGCGGCGAGCCCTGGATCGTCTGGGAGCGTCTGAAGCCTATCGTCGCCGAATCCCGGAAGCGGATGAAAAACCCGAACGCCTGGGCGGCGATTGAGCGCTTGGCCACGGCCTTCGAGGCCTGGCGGGAAAAGCAGGCGCCGGGCGCCAACGACGCCATGCGGCAGATGATGGCCGCGCCGGCGCCCAATGCGGGCCGAGTGGGCTTCGGAAGCCGGTAGGGGCCGGTCGCCAGCGCCGGGGGGTTGCCGCCACGGCATCTGCCACCGCACGCCGGGCGCCTAGACGCCGTGGAGAGCGGGATCCCAGATGAACTTGTGGATCTGGAAGCTGAGGCGCACGGGCAGGCCGTCAGCCAGGATCCATTCGGCCAACGCGCGCGGGTCAAGCAGGCATTGGCCGGCGGCGCGATCGCCGGCGGCGTCGGGGCGGAACGCGGGGGAAAAATGCAGGTGGGCAACCCGTTGGGCCAAGCCATGGTCGCGCAGGAAGGCGCGGGCGAACTCGTAGTCCCCGCGGTTGGCGAGCACGAACTTGACCTCATCGCGCGGGTGGAGGCAAGCGAGGTTGGCGATGCGAAACGTGCCGCCTTCACCACTGGCCGGGCATTTGACGTCCACGATCTTGATGACCTCCGGCGGCACCGGTTCGAGGGGCCGTTCGCCGCTGGTCTCCAGCAGCACGGTGTGGCCGCTGGCGAGGAGCCGGCGGGAGAGAGCGGCGACCGCCGGGGCTTGGAGTAGGGGTTCGCCGCCGGTAATCTCCACCAACGGCGTGGCCAGGCGCTCGACGGCGGCCAAGATCTCCTCCAGCGCCATGCGCCGGCCGCCATGGAACGCATAGGCGGTGTCGCACCAGCCGCAACGCAGGTTACAACCGGTGAGGCGCACAAAAACACACGGCCGGCCGGCGAAGCTAGACTCGCCCTGCAAGGACAAGAAAATCTCGGTGATCTGCGCGGCGGCAGCTTCAGCCTTCGCTGTAGGTGGCCGAAGTGGTGTCGGTTTCATAGACCGTCACCGCGGCCAGGCGCGCGCCTGGGGCCAAGAGGCGGGGCCGGAGCAGGTCATAGAAGCGCTTGGCGATGTTCTCGGCCGAGGGATTGTCGGCGCTGAAATCCGGCAGGTCATTGAGGAATTGGTGATCGAAGGTGGCGACAATGGCGCGGAGATGGATTTTGATGTCGGCGAAGTCTTGCAGTAGCCCAATGGCATCCAGCTGATCGCCGCGCAACCGGACACGGACGCGATAGTTATGGCCATGGGGGTTCTCGCACTTGCCGCGATAGCCGCGCAAGGCGTGACCGGCGGAGAAGGTCTCCTCGACGCTGACCTCGAACACAGCCTCATTATCGCAAAACGCCCCGCCCCCTGGGCGGCCCGCCGCCGGGCCGACGCATCCTACCGGCCAGGGGCAAGCGGTGGGCTGGGCGGATTGGGTGCGCAATGCGGCGCTGGGGGTGCTGGCGGCCAGCGTGGTGGACTTCTTGCAACGCCGTTCGGTGCGCACGGGCGAGTGGGAAGCGATGGCGGCCCTGGCCAGCCGCTGGACCCTGGGCGCGGTGCTGGCCGCGGCCTATGCCCGGCTGGTGCCGGCGGAGCATTGGGGCGTGGCGTCCGGGATGGCCTTCGCTCAGTTGCCTATGGTCGCCTCACTGCGCCAGGCGCTGGCTGGCGAGGGCGACAAGAACGCCGCGGCGCGGGCGGCGGAGTTCGCCACTTGGGGCGCGCTGAGCGGGGTTCTGATCCGCTATCTCGGCGCCCGGCCCGAAGGCGACGTGGAGCACGAGTTGGTGCTGCGCCTGCCCCGCCGCGCCTAGGCGGCCCGAGCCGCCGGGCCCGGCGTTACCCCCGATCCTCGCGCAATGGGCCTACGGTTTGAGGATGGCGTGATAGCCGTCGGCGGCCAGCCGGGACTGCATTTCCTGCGCCTGCTGCCGCGTGGGGAAGGGCCCGACCTGGACGCGGTAGTATTGCTGGCCGATGGACGGATCCGGCCTGAGGACGTAGACGGGATACTGCCGCGCCTTGAGCGCCGCCGCGAGATTGTAGGCGTCGGACTGATTTACGCCGGCGAACACCTGCACGGCGAAATTGGCGGTACCGGGAATCGTCGCCGGCGCCTTGTTGGTTACCGCGACATCGCCGGGGATGCTGGCACTGGGCTTGGGGGCTTGCGCGCCGGACAGCGCCGGCACCGGGGGCAGGGAGGCTGCCGCGCCGCCGCCGCCGCCCGCCGACGGCTGGAGGGTGGCCGGCACCCGATTCTGCTCCGCGGCGCTGAGGGCGGCGGGGTTGGGGGGCGTGGCCGCGGGAGTGCCATGGGCCACCGGGCTGTTTGCCCCAGGGGTAACGGCGACCGAAGCGCCAGCGGCGGCGGGATTCACCGGCAGGTTGACGCTGGGACTGGGCTTGTCCAGGGCCGTCTGAGCCGCGTTGGCGGGGATGATCCGGTTGCCGAGCGTGAAGTCGGCGGGAATGGCGTGTTTGCCGAAGGTATAGCCCAGGGCGAAGAACATGCCGCAGAGCACGGCCACGACGCAGATCATGGCGACAATGCTCCAGGTGCCCAACTCGAACTGATAGCCCGGATCGGCGACTTCGTGCTCGCGGTCCAGATAACGCGGCATAGGCTCTCCCGCTTCCGCAGCCCTTCGCGGCTATTTGCTCCCCGCGCCGCCAGGGGGCGCCGCGGCGCTGGCCGCAGCGGCGCTGGCCGCCGCGGCGTTGGCCACGGCGGTGGCTTTGGTGGCTTTGGCGTAGGTGAGCGCCTCAATCATGTCCAGCGGCAAGGGAAACACGATGGTGGTGTTTTTCTCCACGCCGATTTCGGTCAGCGTTTGCAGGTAGCGGAGCTGGAGGGCGATCGGCTCGCGGGCCATGATGGCGCTGGCTTCGGCCAGGCGCTCGGAGGCGGCAAACTCGCCCTCGGCGTGAATGATCTTGGCGCGCTTTTCACGTTCCGCCTCGGCCTGGCGGGCCATGGCGCGGCGCATGCCCTCGGGCAGGTCCACGCTCTTGATCTCCACCTTGGTCACTTTGACACCCCAGGGATCGGTGTGCTGGTCGAGGATGACCTGGAGCCGAGTGTTGATCATGTCGCGGGAGGCGAGCAAATCGTCCAGCTCCACCTCGCCGAGCACCGAGCGCAGCGTGGTTTGCGCGAACTGCGAGGCGGCGAAGCGGTAATTTTGGACCTCGACGATGGCCTTTTCCGGATCAATGACGCGGTGATATACCACCGCAACCACGGTGGCGGTCACGTTGTCGCGGGTGATGATGTCCTGCGGTGGGACGTCCAGGGCGGATTCCCGCAGCGTCACGCGTTGCACGCTGTCAATGATCGGAAACACCAGAATCAAGCCGGGTCCCTTTGGCCGGCCCAGCAGGCGCCCGAGGCGGAAAATCACCACGCGATCGTATTCCGTCACGATCTTGATGGCTGAGAGCAGGAACAAAATGATGATGACGACGGCTACAAAGATGGCCATTCGACCTCCGGAAAAAGCGGCAACCTAGGCTATTCTACTCGCCGACTCTGGCCGCGGCCAGGGTGGCGCAACGGCATGGCGCTTACGGCTGCCGCCCCGGCGAGGCGGGAAGCGATGCCGGCGGGATGACCTGCGCGACCGGTTCAACCTCCAGCAGCAGCCCGCGCACGGCGCGGACGCACACTTGGGCGCCGGGCGTGGCCGGCGCCTCGGAGCGCGCTCGCCAAATCTCGCCATGAATGCGCACCGTGCCTTCCGGGGCCAATGCGGTACGGACGATGGCGATGGCTCCCACCATGCCCTGGGCGCCGGTGGTGACCTTCCGCGCCTGCGCGCGCAGGACCAAGCGCATGAGAAAGATCGTGATGCCGGCGATTGGCACCGCAGCCCCGAGGGCCACGCTCCAATGCACCCGCAAGGCGGGAACCGAAGTATCCACCAAAAATACGGCGCCGATGACCATGCAGACGACCCCGCCGATGGCGAGCACGCCATGGGATGGGAACCTGGCTTCCAGAACAAACAGAATAAACGCCAGGATCAGCAGCCCGGCGGCAGCCCAGTTGAGCGGCAATAGGGAAAGCGCGAACAGGCCGACGGCGATCATGATGATGCCCGCGACGCCGGGCACAATGACGCCAGGGTGCGTGAACTCGACGTAGACCAGCAGGGCGCCCACCACGAGCAGCGCGAAGGCGAGGTCGGGATCCATGTCCAGCACCCGCTCGCGCAAGCTCATGCGGTAAGGAACCAATTCCGCGTGGGCCAGCTGCAAGGTTTCCACGTGGCCGTTGATGCGGCGGATCGGCTTGCCGCTCAGTTCGGCGAGCAGCTGTTGCGGCGAGGCGGCAATGAAGTTGATCAGGCCCCCTTTCAGCGCTTCCTGATCGGTATAGGACTTGCTTTGCAGCACAGCCGCCAGCGCCAGGGGGACGTTGTGGCCGCGGCCCCCGGCCAGGGTGCGGATGTAGGCGGCGGCGTCGTTCTGGATCTTCTGCGCCTCAATCTTGCCGGGCTGCGCGCCGCCGAGCATGACCGGGTGGGCGGCGCCGGTGTTGGTGCCCGGCGCCATGGCCGCGGCGTCGCAACTCATCAGAATGTAGAAGCCGGCCGACGCGGCGCGAGCCCCGCTGGGGTAGGCGTAACCAAAGACCGGCACGCGGGAAGCCAGAATGGCTTGGATAATGGCGCGCATCGAGGTGCCCAGGCCGCCCGGCGTGCTCAGTTCGAGGATGACGGCGGCGGCGCTGCTTCGATTGGCGTAGCGGATGCCGCGCACCACATATTCGGCGGTGATCGGCGCCACTTCGCCGTCCAGCGTCACTACCACGACCCGGGGCGGCGCGCTGGCGGCCGAGGCGGAAATCGCGGGCGTGGCGCGGTCGCCGGCCAGGACCATCAGCACCGCGAACGCCAGCACACCGGCGCCCCGTAGGGCCCGAAGCGGTCGCCGGAGCGTAAGCCAGTTCATCGGCATGCCAGGCGCCGGCGGAACAGTCACCGCCGGTGCGAATCTCGACCTATTATGCGGCCGGCTCCCCGTCCGGGCGCGGCGAGTCTGGCGAGCGCGCAGGAGGAGTCGGGATACGGAACCGGTCCAGGCCCAGGAAACGGCCAGGGAACGGCGACGGAATTTGAACCCGACATCCGGCATCTGGGCAAGTCTTAATCCATTGATAACAAATCGCTTCACTCCGAAGTTCCATCTCGTTCTCACCGCCGAAGGTGAAACGGCTCTGTGCGGTGAGCAGGCTGTCGCTGAAGGGGCGAGACGAGCGGGATCGAGGCGGCTCAGCCGCCCGATTCCGGACGCTCCCGCTGGTCGCTCCGGCTGGGCTTCGACGGCCGGCAGCGGACGCCCGCTGGCGTTCGGGGCGTCTCCAAGTTGCCGCGATGTGCGGACGCGGGAGCGGCCCTAGTGGCGCTCGGCGAGGTTGGCCGCCCGGGAAGCGTGGGATTGGATCTCCTGATTCAAGCTGGAAATGGAAGGATCCCTCGGGGCAATGGCGCGCAGCACGGCGACCTGGGCGCGGGCGGCGGGCAGGTCCTGGCGGGCAAGGTCTAGCCGAGCCAGGCCGACGTGAGCGGCGGCATCGCGCGGATCCAATTGCAGCGCCGCCAGAAACGCCTGCTGCGCGGCATCCAGGGCGCCCTCGGCCAGAAAGCGGGGTCCCTCGGTCAGATCGAAGGCCAGGCGCTGGGCGACAGGCAAGCGCGCGGCCTGGGCGGCGTCACGCCGCTCGAGCGCGGCCTCCTGCCGCCGGAAGCGATCGAGCGGAAGCCTTGCGGCGGGTTGTTCCAAGGCCCGGGCGGCGCGGTTGGGGCAGGCGGCGCCGGGGGTTTGCAGCTGGACTAGGAACGCAGCCAGCGGCGTTCCCGTGGCTGGCGCCGCCGCTTGCGCCACCGCGAGCGCTCGCTCCCGGTCGCCCAGTTGGCAGGCGACGGCGGCGGTATTCCCAGCCAGCAGGGTTTGCAAGCCGCCGTCGGCGCCGAGCGTGCGGCGGGCGCGGGCCAGGAGGGTCAACGCGTGGAGCTGGCC
>JBOGKW010000074.1:0-14693 GCA_050746205.1 Terriglobales bacterium
TCACGTCGTTCAGGCAGGTGTAGCCCAGGATGTAAGGCGCCACGGGCTCCCCCGCGCCGAGCCCGCGGCAACGCTTCCCTATCACCACCGCCAACTCACCTTCGTGCTCGACCTGCCGCGACTGGGGTGGCAGCACGACAGCCCCGTCCGGCGCCAAGACCGCCGAGGGCGGCTTCATGAATAACAGCGGCGCTTCGCCGGCCGCCGCGCCAGGCACGGCGTGGCCCAACTCCCGCGCGTGGGCCGCGTAGTTCCGACCCACGCAGATGATTTTGCTCGGCTGGCACGGCGCCAGCAGGGCCACTGATTCCAGGGGCAGCCGCTCCGCGGTGGCATGGCGGCAAGGCGTCCACGGCCCCCCCGAATGCACCGTGATCGTGGCCTCTTCCAAATGCCCCCAGCAGGCCGTACCATCCAGTTCGAACCGTACCCAGCGCATCTTTCTACCCTACCCCACCCGCAACGCCAGGGATGCTAGCACGCGCGGGCCCGGCGTACCGCCGGCCGGCCCATAGCGGCAACGTGGAGACGCCCCGAGCGCCAGCCGGCGCCCTTTGCCGGCCGTCGAAGCCCAGGCGCAGCGACCAGCGGGAGCGTCCAGAATTGGGCGCCTGAGCCGCGGCGGGGCTGCGGCTGGCTAGCCAACCCTCGCGCGCACCGCCGTGGGTCCCGATACCGAGGGCCGTGGGCGACCGGCAGCCTTGGCCCGCCGGCGATGAGGGCATCTCTATGCTGCCGCGAAGCAGGTTAAGCGCCTAGCCTCCTCAAATCCTCCTCCAGACGCCGCCGCGCTGGCGCATCGGCGGCCCACGACTCCAGGTTGATGCGGACGTTCGCCACCGCGCCGGTCCACGCGGCTTGGGCCAGGGCTGCCCCGGTGTCCAGATCGGAGGCCGCCGCCGGCGCCGTGATGGGCCGCGCCGCGGCGATCTGTTCGCTGACCCGGCGCGCCGTCACGGCGGTGGCCAGCGGCACCTCTGCCGCCATCTCGGTGGCCGCCGCCACGGCCCGCTCCCGCGCCGCGCCGTCCTCGGCCGGCAGGTGGCGCGCCGCCACCACGGCGGCGTAGGCCTCGGCATCTCGATCCGCCAGGCGCAACAACTCCGTCTGCAGACCGTCGAATGCCGCCGCCAATGCCTCGAGGCGGGCCTGGTGCGCCGCCAGCGCCTTTTTCTTGGCGGACAAGCGCGCCACCATTCCCCCCAGGGCCGCCGCCATGGCTCCGGCCACCGCCGCAGCGCTGCCGCCTCCAGGTACGGCGGTTGGCGCCGCGAGGCCGCTCAGAAAGGGTGTCAACTGGTGCTCGATCCGCGCCGGACCGGAGGCCAGCACCCGCGCCATCCGGTTCTCCAACACCAGGTCCGGATCAAATGCCGGCACGCGCAGGAACTCCGCCGCCGCGTTCTCGAGTGCCCGTCGCGGGATCAGGCCGACGATCTCGCTTTCCACCGCCCGCGCGCCCAGCTCCACGGCCTCCGCGGCCACCGCCTGCCAGGCCGTGGCCAACGAGGTGGTCTCGAAATCGGTCAGGTTCATCGAAACCTGGGCGCAGCCCTTGGCCGCCAAATCCACCCCCATCGCCTTCACGCAGGGCAAGCCGCCCGAAGAGGCGCGCACCTTCTTGGCGATGGCTTTGGCCACGGCCAACTCCGCCGTATCCAGATTGATGTTGTAAGCGATCAGAAACTTCCGCGCCCCCACTACCGTCGCCCCCGCCGTCGGGTGCAGCTCCGGCCCCCCCACATCGGGACGACGCGCGGGGTCGGTGCGCACCGCCTCGAGTACCCCCTCGAACTGCCCCCGCCGAATGTTCTCCAAGTTTCGCCGGTCCTCCCGCCGGGCCGCGGCCTCGTAGAAATACACCGGCACCCCAAACCGCCGCCAAATCTCCTCCCCCGCCCAGTGCGCCAAGCGGACGCAGTCCTCCAGCGTCGCCCCCACGAGCGGAATGAACGGCACCACGTCGGCCGCGCCCAGCCGCGGATGCGCCCCCGCGTGCCGGGTTAGGTCAATCAGCGTGGCGGCTTGGCCCACCCCCCGCACGGCGGCTTCCGCCACCGCCTCTGGCGGCCCCGCCAGGGTGATGACCGAGCGGTGGTGGTCGGCATCGCTTTCCTGATCCAGCAGCGCCACCTGGGGCACGGCCAGCATGGCGGCCACAATCTGCTCCAGCCGCGCGGCATCACGGCCTTCGCTAAAGTTAGGAACGCACTCGATCAGCGCGGGCATGCCCCTAGCATAGCGGCGCTGGACCACCCCCGGCGGCCTGCACCCTGAACGACAGCGGGCGGCTAGAGGCGCCCGCGCGGACGGGAATGGCAGACGGCCATGATGACCATTCGCCCGCCCGCATCGAAGTGAAATTGGATCCCGGCCGGATAGTACATCCAGGCGGTGTGGAAGCGCCGGTCCTGCGTGTAGGCTTCGTCACTGCCCGCGGGCGGGCCCAGGCGCGCCAGAATCTCGGCTGACCGCGAGCCAAAGCCGATCCCCTCCGCGGTCTCTACCGCTGCATGGCCATGCCCGTCCCAGTCATGGCCGTAAAAGAACAGGACATCCGCTCGGCCTTGCGGCAGCACGAAGTCAATCTCGAGACCTTGGTCGGGATAGGCGTAGATGTACGACAGGGGCAGGTGGTCCACCACCTTTGCTGGCGGGCCCAGCGCCGTCCGAATCTGCTCCTGGGTGGCGCCCAACTGCACCGCCGCCGTTCCCACTCCCGGCCGTACCTGCGCCAGCATCGCCTGCATGAGTCCCGCCGCCACCTAACGGTAACACGCGGCGGCGCGGGACCAACAGCGGGCCGCCCGCCGCAGCCTTGGCCGGCGCGCACTCCTCTGACAGGCCCACCCGACGCCGGCCCAGGGCGGCGCACGGCGCCGGCTGAGGTGCGGCTAACGGATGGAGCGGGGTAAGCTCTGCGCCAGAGGCGGCGGCACCGGGGCGGCGTTGGCCGGCGCCGCCTCGGGCTCGGGCGGATGGATGACACCCTCGGCCTCAAGCTGGCGGCGGATCTCGTCCCACGTCTCCGGCGGCGGCTCCGGCGCGGCCAACCGCTGCGCCTGGCGCACAATGCCCTGAAAATCCGCCAGCAGCCGGGCGCACCGCACACACTGCCCGGCATGGTCCCGAGCGGGGCCCGGCAGCCGCTCCAGTTCTGGCGTCTCCGCCAGCGCGGCTTCAAACTTTTGACACTCCGTCATGGCCCTCTCCCAAGTCTAAGGCCTCCGCTCCCCCGTACTCTACCGGTACGTTGCTCTCGGGAGCGGGCATGACCGCCTTAGGGCCGGGCAGCACCCTGCGATTGGGGTTGCTGCAACAGGTCCCGCAGCCTCATGCGCGCCTTGTGCAACTGCGATTTCGAGTTTCCGATCGAACAACTCATCATCTGCGCAATCTCGTTGTGCTCATATCCCTCCATGTCATGCAAAACGAAAATGGTGCGGTACCCCGGGGGCAAACGGCCGATGGCCCGCTCCAAGTTCACCCGATCCACCGAGCCGATCAGGGCCATATCCGGCCCGCCGACGTCCCGCTTGGGGCCGTCTTCCTGCGCCGGCTCGGTCGTTTCCTCCAACGACACTTCCGGCAGGCCCTTGCGCCGCAGGTGCATCAGCACCACATTGACCGACAGCCGGTGCAGCCAGGTGGAAAATGCGCTCTCGCCCCGAAACGTGGCGATTTTGCGGAATAACTGCAGGAAAGCCTCCTGCGCTAGGTCGTCGGCCTCCGCCGTGTTGCCGGTCATGCGCAGGCACAGCGAATAGACCCGACGCTTGTGGCGATGGTAGAGCCACTCGAAGGCATCCGCGTTGCCGCGTTGGGCACAGGCGATGGCCTCCGCTTCGGTCCAACCCGCGGCCCCCGGCGCCGGATTCAGTGGAGAGAGTGGGTCGGCCATCGCGGTGCTCGGCATATCGTCGGCTCAATCGGTCTGGGCGGGGTGGGGCAGCCCGGCATAACTACGATGCGGCCCGCCGTGGCGGGTGTTGCTCGTGCCTGCCACTTTTTAGTCGCCCGTATCCACCTAGATGCCCCTACACCCGGCCCAGGTGGCCCCCCCTGAAGGCCGAGGCCGTGGCCAGCCGGCGCCAGGGGGCTGTCAAGCGCTAGCCGCTCGCTGCGCGGGCGGGAGTGCCGCGCGCTGCGGCTGGCGACGGGCTGGGGCGGACAGCGCCGCTTCCCGGTTCATCGCCCGCAGCTTGTTGTGCAGCGCTTTGTAGCTCACCTGCAGGAGTTGCGCCGCTTGGCGGCGATTCCAACGCGTCGCCTCCAGCGCCGCCAGGATCGCCCGCCGCTCCGCTTCCCAGGCCGCCCGTTTGCCGATCGCCACCAAGCCCAAACCGCTCTCCTCGGACCCCCGGGCGTCGCTTCCCACCCCGCCGCTCGCTGCTGGCTTCTCCCCTTCCTCAAGCGGTCCGGCGCGCAGCTCGGCCCTCAGGTCCTCGAGTGCCTGCGCCTCATCACCCAGGATCACCAGCCGCCGCATCAGGTTCTCCAGCTCCCGCACGTTGCCCGGCCAGGCATGGCGCAGCAGCGCCTGGCGCACCTCCACGCTCAGCGCTAGCCATCCCCCCTCGGCCCCATGCTTGCGCAGAAAATACTCCGCCAAAAGTGGGATGTCTTCCCGCCGCTCGCGCAGCGGCGGCAGCCGCACCACCACCACGTTCAGCCGGTAAAACAGGTCGGCGCGAAAGCGGCCTGCGCCCACCGCCGCCTCCAGGGCCACGTTGCTGGCCGCCACCACGCGGGCCTGAGCCGTTTGGCTCCGCTCCGCGCCCAGGCGGGAATACTCGCCGTCCTGCAGGATGTGCAGCAGCTTGGCCTGCAACCCCGGCTGCATCTCGCTGATCTCATCCAGCATCAGCGTGCCGCGGGCCGCTAACTCGAACTTGCCCAGCTTGCGCCGCGCGGCGCCGGTAAACGCCCCGGCCTCATAGCCGAACAGCTCGCTCTCCAGCAGCTCGGCGGGGATGGCGGCGCAGTTGAGGCGCACAAACGGCGCCGCCGCGCGCGGCGACCAACGGTGCAGGAGCCGCGCCGCCACTTCCTTTCCGGTGCCGCTTTCCCCGCGCAGCAGCACCGGCGCCTCGCTGCGCGCGATCCGCGCCAACCGTTGGCGTACCTCGCGCACCGCGAGCGTCTCCCCCAACAATGGCGTCTCATCGCTGGACATTTCGGCCTGCAGCGGAACGACCCTGGACAGCTCCGCATCTCCCTTCCGGCATCGCCACGGCCGCTACACTGCGGCGGCGTGCCCGAAACAATATCGCAGTCACCCGCCCGCGACTTCCCCCCGAAAAGGGAATTTTTGGCCCGCCGGGCCTGGGGCCTGCGCAGCGTCCACGCGACATCGCCCGTGCTGGCGGCATCTCACCTCGCGGTGGCGGTGCCGCCGCCTTGCGCATGGCTGATGCCACCGGTGTGCCCGCCCAGGCCGTGGTCGAGGTGCTCTCCGACCCCACCCCGGAGCTGTTCGCCTCCCATGCCCCCGCGCTGATCGTCCTGCTGCGTGTGGCCTTGCTGTCGGGCATGGAGATGGCGCTGCCGACGATCCTGCACCTCACCGTGGACGTCGCCGATCAATTGCTCCCCTCCGACCGTCAGTTCTTGCAGTTCGCCGGCAGCCCGGAACTAGGTCCGCGGTTGCAGGTCTCCCGCCACTTCGAGGGCCTCAGCTTTCCCGGCATCGAAACCAACGTGCTGCACGACTGGACCTCCCATGCCGCCAAGCCCATCCTCGCGGGGCAGGGTCTGCGGCCGGAGCTGGACGCCCTGCTGGCGGCCGCCCAGGCCCAGTTCGTCCTGGCGGTGCCGCTGTTTTTGGAATATGGCGTGGGCGGTTCGCTGCAGCTGTTCCGCGCCGCGCCGCCCCCGTTTGGGGCCGCCGACGCCCAGCTGCTATGGCTGCTGAGCCTGCTGGCGGAAAACCAAATGGCCCGCGCCAATGCCCTGCACCGCCTGCTGCGCATGGCCTTCACCGACTATTTGACCGGGCTGCGCACCCGGGGTTACTTCGAGCAGGAACTGAGCCAGGAGATTCGCCGCAGCCTGCGCAGTCATGCCAGCTGCGCTCTGCTGCTGCTGGACCTTGACGAGTTCAAGACCATCAACGACCGCTGGGGCCATCACGCCGGCGATGAGGTGCTGCGCCAGTTCGCCCGCCTGCTGACCCGCGACATGCGCGACGTGGATACGGTGGCCCGCTACGGCGGCGATGAGTTCGCCATCATCCTGCCCGACACCGACGCCGACGGCGCCCGCTTCGTCGCCACCCGCCTGCGCGACGCCGTCCGCCAGGCCCACTTCGCCGCGCCGGAGATGGCCGCGCCGCTGCATTTGGAGGCCAGCCTCGGCGTGGCCCTGGCCCCCGGCGATGAAACCGACCCCAACCGCCTGCTGCGCGCCGCCGACCTGGCCCTTTACCGCGCCAAACGCAACGGCAAAAACCGCCTTTGCTTCTCGCTCGCCGCCGAACGCGCCTGACGCGGCCGCCGCCAACGCCGCCAACCCACAAACTCGAGGAATGTTCGTGAGAAAATTCCTCCAGTAAAATGCGCGCCTACGCCTACGTCGCCAACCAGCCGCTCACCGCCACCGGTCCCTGCCGCCACCGCGACGGTCAGGGGGCAACCCTAGGGGCCCCAAGTGTTTAGCCTTTGGGCCTACTCGCTCGCCGCCGTTATCACGCTCGCCTCCGGGGCCGCGCCTACGCCTCGCCGAGCAGCCGCGCCCTATCCCGCCGTCCGGCCCCTGCAGCGGACGGTCGTTGTGCCCGACGTTGCCAAGGCCGACGTTTCGCTGGGGATCCGGTCGACTGCGGGCGCTCCGGTCTACCGCCTGCAGTGCCATTCGGCGGGGTACACCGGCGACCCCGATTTTGACTACAGCGCCGATTTCGAGTGTCGGCTGAGCTTGATTGGCCGACCTAACGTCTACAGCACTCTGCTAACCGAGGATGCCAATCAGAGCAGGGACTGGGAAAGCAGGGGACGCTTTTTCGCGGCCGACCTCCGTGGTGCGTGCGCGGACATACCGCCGTTCGGCGCCACGCGGAGCTTCAAGCTCAGCGGCATGGACCTGACCCTGGCGATCAGGAGCTGGAAATTCGCGAAGAACGGAAAGCTGAGGTCATTAACCCTGCGGGTGACGGTGCGCCCCGACCCGCGTGCGTGGCGCCCGATCGCCGAGGTCGTGCCTCTGCCGAAGAGAGCGCCAGCCGGGTGCAGGATAAGGGGGCGCTTCGTCGATTACTCAAAGCTGCCTGGGAATCATTAGTCGCGCCCGATCCACTCTGTTTTGGCTGTGAAGCGAGTGATCAGATCACCGCCGGCTGCTAGCCGGGTAGACGAGGGCGCCCGCAGGAGCGGCCCTGGCGCGCCGGACCCGGCGGGCCTGCCGGCGGTGAACGGAGTTTACCCCGCCCGTGGAATCCCCGACACCAGGAATTTTCGCGGGAAATTCCGCCAACAAACGCCCGCTGGCTCTCGCCCGATCCCGCCGGCTTGGCCGCCGTCAACCCCGCGAATCCGCAAACCTGGGACGCCTACGCCTACGTCGCCAACCAGCCACTGGAGGCCACCGACCCGCTGGGGCTGTTTGATCCGGCGGAGGAGTACTATGAGGCCCGCGAGCTATCTTCGCCGTTTACCGGGCTCGGGACGGGTTGGAGCGAGTTCGCTATATACCAGCTCGTCACCAACCCCAACGTCTTTTCGAGGGACGGCATCAGCTACACGCAGACGTTTGAGGGTGGCCAGTGGGAGTACCAGGCATCCGATGGCGACGTTTTCGGAATCGGCGACCCCGGGACGGCCGGCGAGCTAGGGCTTCCCTCATCTCCCGTCAATGGCACCGTCATGATCGGGATGCTCCAATCCCTGCTCAGCCCACCGATATGGCCGACCTCGGGGCCGGCGTTCGTCCGGCCGTTCTCGACCCGGGCGGTCCCGGCTCCCGTCGGCGCGCCGCCCCACGGCCCTGCGCCCGACCAGCTCAAGACCAATGCTCCGACGTATTCGCACAGCTACCTCGCCCAACTCGCATGCGAGGGAGGATCGCTGTTGGGAGCGGCCGCCTCCACAATTAGGGGACCCGGCCTTATCGCGATTTGGGGCGGGATCGCTGCGGGCGCCGGCAAGTTCGCCTTGGCCAATGCGGATGTCGGACTTCAGGCCGTCTACGACATTTCCGTGTTCCTCCCAATTAGGGAACACTGCGTAGCGGCGGTGGACGGACCGGGCTATCACTAGGTGTCGCGCCTGACTAATCGACCGGGATGGGCGGCGGGCCTCGGCCTGTTCTTTCTGGCCGCCGCCGCGTGGGATTTGCGGGGGACGAGCGGAGGCGCTGCCGCCACGCGCGGCTGGATCCCGGCGCTGGTGCTACTTGCGGTCGCGGCCCAGGCAGCCACCTTCGCGTTTCCGGGTCGATTCGCCCGGCGCGACCGCGTGCTTTTCGCGCTGATTGCCTTGCTTGGCGCTACCTGGGCGGTCGCCCTCGTGCCGGGATTTCTCGCGCCGGGAGGTGAGGTGATCGCAGCTGCAGCCTCTGCGGCTTTGGAGATCAGCGCCGCAGGGGTTTGCGTGAGCGCACTCATCGCTCGCCGTGACCTTCCCTGAGCACCGACCTGGGTCTCCCCGCGCCGGCCGGGAGCGGGCCAGGGTCAGTTGTGCCGCGCGTGTGACGCAACCCCGCCACCCATCACCGTATTTCAAGGGATTACGCGGTAGCAATCGGCAGCCACGGCTGGCCCGGCGCTGGGCCGGAAGTGCTTGCGGCGCGTAGCACCTGGCGTCAATCCGCGCCTTCCGGTGTGAAATCGTCCCCGAAATTGACACGGTAGAGGTCTGGGGTTCGAGTCCCCACGTGCCTGCCATCCAACCCCTTGATTTTGCGGGGCGCCGCTGGCGGCGTTCGGGCCATCGCCGTCTCGGGCTGCGACCGGCCTAGCGCGGGCTACTCGTCTCGGATCTCGAAGGGTTCCGCGGTGGGGGCGGCGTTGCCGCGCTTGACCAGCATCTCGATTCTGCCCTCGGCCTCGTCCAGTTGGCGGCGGCATTCCTGCGACAGCGCCATGCCTTCCTCGAACAGGCGGACAGATTCTTCGAGCGGCAGGTCGGCGCGCTCGAGCTGGGCGACAATCTCGTCGAGCCGGCGCACGCAGTCTTCGTAGCTGCGCTTTTCCCCGCTCGCCGCTGGCGGTTCCTCCGGCATGGCTACAGCAGCCGCTTAGCCGCATCGAGGGCGGCATCGTAGTTCGGGTCGGAGGCGATCTCCGGGACGTACTCGACGTAGCGGATGACGTCGCTTTTGTCCACCACGAACACGGCCCGCGCTTCCAACCGCAGATCCTTGATCAGCGTACCCATGGCTAGCCCGAACGAGCCGGTCTGGTAATCCGAGAGCGTCCGCACGCGTTCCACGCCGGCGGCGCCGCACCACCGCTTCTGGGCAAACGGCAGGTCGGTGCTGACCACCAGCACCTCCACCCCGCCCAAGGCGCTGGCGGCCTGATTGAAGCGCCGCGTCTCGCGGTCGCAGACCGGGGTGTCTAGCGAGGGCACGGAGGCGATGATCCGCACCTTGCCGGCGGTGTCGGCCGCCCGCACCGGCTGCAGGCCATTGTCCACCACGCTGAAATCAGGCAACTTTTCGCCCACCTTCCGTGCCGGTCCCAACACCGTCAAGGGAGCGCCCTTCATCGTTACCGCCGCCGCGCGTTCTTCCATGTGCCGTCCTTTCCGTTGCCCAGCCCCTCCGCCCGGGCAGAGAGGGTAAAGTCATCCTTAGCCTGGCGGGCCGAAAAGCCCGCCCCACGGGACAGGCCCGGAAGCCTGCCTCACACACGGCCCCCCGAGGGGCCCTGCTCTGCTAGACGCCGATGGTCGCCACCAGCGAGCGCACCGCCTCGGCGGAGCGCCGCAGCTCGGCCTGCTCCGCCGGGGTCAGCGGCACCTGAATCACATCCTCGATGCCGCGCGCCCCCAGCTTGCAAGGCACGCCCACAAACAATCCTTCGATGCCGTACTCGCCCTCCAGGTACGCCGCGCAGGGGAGGATGCGCTTCTTGTCCTTGAGGATGGCCTCCACCATGGCCGCCACCGCGGCCGAGGGAGCGAAAAACGCGCTGCCCGTTTTGAGGTACTTGACGATCTCGGCCCCGCCGTCGCGCGTGCGCTGCACCAGCCGCCCGATGGTGTCGGCGGACATTAGATCGGGAAGCGGAACGCCAGCCACGGTGCTGTAGCGCGGCAGCGGCACCATGGTGTCGCCGTGCCCGCCAAGAACAAACGCGTTGACGTTCGCCACCGAAACGCCCAGCTCCGCGGCGATGAAACTGGCGAAGCGGGCCGAGTCCAGCACCCCCGCCATGCCGATCACCCGGTTGCGGGAGAACTTGCTGAGGCGGTATGCCGCTTGCGCCATGGCGTCCAGCGGATTGGTGACCAGAATCAAGATGCTGTTGGGCGACAGCGCCACCACTTTTTCGACCGTCGCGCCCACGATTTCATGGTTTTTCTTCAGCAGGTCGTCCCGGCTCATTCCCGGCTTGCGGGGAAACCCGGCGGTGATGACCACGATGTCGGAATTGGCGGTAGGGGCGTAGTCGTTGTCTCCGGTCACGGTGACGTCGCAACCCAGGATCGGCATCGCCTCCAGCAGGTCCAACGCCTTGCCCTGGGGCACGCCCTCGACCACATCGGTGAGCACCACGTCGGCCAACTCGCGCGAGGCCAGCCACAGCGCCGTCGTCGCGCCTACGTTGCCGGCTCCCACCACGGTGACTTTCTTTCTTGCCATGCGTCTCCTTGAAGATGAACGTCCAGTCTACCGCTCCGGGCGGGCCGCCGCGGCGGGGTCCGGCGCCACCTCGGGCGATCGCCGCGCCGCGGCGATCGCGTTCAGCACCCCATGCACCAGGCCCACCACCTCGGGCTGGGAAAACTTCTTGGCCAGGCGCAGATATTCATTGATCACGACGGCGGCGGGAATCCATTCTTCGGCCGTCAGCTCCTGCGCGGCGAGTTGCAACAAACAGCGATCCACGGCGCCCAGCCGCTCCGGCCGCCAAGCGGTCAAATGCCGCGCCAGGGTTTGGTCGAGCTCCTCGCGGCGGGCCAGGGTGTGGCCCAGCAGCTCGCGGGCAAACGAGTGCGCCGCCAACCCCATGCGCCGCTGCGGCTCAAACCACGCCTCCACCTGCTCCCGCGTCTGGCCGCCGACCTCGAGTGCGTACAGCATCTGCAGCGCGGCTTCCCGCGCCGGCTGCCGATGGGCAAAGGCGCCGGCCGGGGGTGCGCCGGCGCCGGTCATGAGCGGGCCCCGGCCGGGGCCTCCGCCAGGCGGAGCGCGGTCTCAATGGCCGCAGTGGAACCTAGCATGGCCGCGACGCTGCAATACTTCTCCCGCGAGAGCCGGATCGCGTCCTCGGCGGCCTTGGGCTCGACGGCCCCGGCGATCTCGTACTCAAGAGTGATGCGGGAAAACACCGCCGGCGGCTGCGCGGCGCGCTCCGCCCGCGCCCGCACCGTCAGCGCTGCCGCCGGTTGCCGCTTCTTGCGCAGGATCTCGATCACGTCCGTGCCGGTGCAGGCACACAGCGCCATGAGGACCATCTCCATCGGCCCAGGCGCCGAGTTGCGTTCGCGGCTGGCGTCGAAAACCACCTCATGGCCACTGCCGCCGGCGCCGATAAACCGCTCCCCGTCGCTCCACCGCGCCTCCGCCGTGACCTTGGACATGCCTTATTTTCGCATGCCCCGCGCGGCGGCCCCGGCCTTCCGGCCCACAAGCGGCCCCTTTTCGGCGTCCGCTTTGGCGCCGGGCTATGCTGAGATTTGCATCTCCTGGCCCATCTGATCTTGCGTTTGGAGGCGTACTTTCTCCGCCTCGGCCCCTGGGGACTGTTCTTCATGGCGGTCGAGGACTCGGCTGCCATTGCCCTGCTGCCGGAGCTGCTGATGATTGAGCTCACCATCCATCATCCCAGCGAGCTGTTCTGGTATGTGAGCATCACCGTCGCCGGCGCGATAACCGGCAGCCTGATCCCCTTCTCGATCGCCCGCGCCCTGGGTCACGAGTGGGTAAGGAAAAAGATGCCGGAGCGGCAATTTGCCCGCATCCACCGCTGGTTTGAGCGCAACGAGATGATGGCCGTTGCCGTGCCCTCGGTGCTGCCGCCGCCGGTGCCCTTCAAGTTGTTCGTGCTGGTGGCCGGACTGTTTGAAATGCGCTGGCTGAAGTTCGTGGCCGCCATGGGCGGCGGCCGCTACGCACGCTATCTCCTGGAGGCTTGGCTGGGGCTGCGCTTCGGCCCGGAGATCCTGCGTTACGGTCTGCGCCATCCCTGGCTGGCGGGCGCGGTGGCGGTGGGGCTGCTGGCCGCGGCCTTTCTGTATGGCCGGCTCCAAGGCGACCCGGGCGTGACGGGCTCCGGGCCTGGCGCGCTGGCGGGTCGCTCCCACCCGCCCCCTGCCGGCGCGAGCCGCCCACGTTGAGACCGCTCGGCTTCCCGCTTACCCTGAAGGCATGCGCGACCTCGATGTGCTGCTGATCGAGGACTCCGAAGACGATGCCCTGCTCATCGCCCGCGCGCTGCAGGGCGCCGGCTTTGCCCCGCGACCGCGCCGCGTGGATACCGAGGCGGCGCTGCTCGCGGCGTTGCCCGAGCGCGACTGGGAGGTGGTGATTGCCGACTATCGCATGCCCGCGCTGGCGTTCGACACTGCACTGCGCCGGGTACGGGAGCATGATGCCGAGGTGCCATTTCTGATCGTCTCCGGCGCTCTCGGCGAGGAGCAAGCGGTCAGCGCCATGCGCTCCGGGGCTCAGGATTACGTGCTCAAAGACCGCCTGGTGCGGCTGGGCGCGGCGGTGGAGCGCGAAGTGCGCGAGGCCCAGCTCCGCCGCCAGCATCGCACCGCCGCCGAGCAGGCCGAGCGGGAGCGCCGCCACCTGGAGGAGCAGCTCCGCCAGGCGCAAAAGATGGAAGCGCTGGGCCGGCTGGCCGGCGGCATTGCCCACGACTTCAACAATCTGCTCATGGTCATCAGCGGCCAGGTAGCCCTGCTGCGCAACCTGCCGGCGGCGCAAAACGACCCGGAGCGCCTCACCCGCCTCAATGACGTCGCCGCCACGGTGGACCGCGCCGCCGCCCTGACCCGCCAGTTGCTCGCCTTCGGCCGGCGCCAGGTCGTCCGGTTGCAAGCGCTCGATCTCGACCAAACCGTTGCCACACTCGAGAATCTGCTCCAGCGGTTGATCGGCGAAGACGTAGAGCTCTTGTGCACCCTGAATGCCCCCGGCTCCAGGATCCAGGCCGACCCCCACCAGATTGAGCAGATCCTGATGAACCTGGCCATCAACGCTCGCGACGCCATGCCCCAGGGCGGCCAGCTGGTGTTCAGCACCGAGCGCCTCACTAGGCCCGCCGAGCCCGAGAGCGGGCTGGTGGGCGGCGACTATATCCGCTTGCAGGTCCACGACACGGGCCATGGCATGGATGAGGCCACGGCCAGCCAGATCTTCGAGCCCTTCTTCACCACGAAGGAAACCGGCACCGGCCTGGGACTCTCGACGGTCTACGGCATTGTCCGCCAACTCCGGGGCGACATCCGGGTGGCCAGCCAGCCAGGACAAGGCGCCACCTTCACGCTCGAGCTGCCCTGCTGCGCCGAACTGCGGTCCATGGCGCCCCCGCGCCAGCCGCCGGCCCGCGCCGGCGGGGAAACCGTGCTGCTTTTGGAGGATGACGACCGCGTGCGCCTGCTGCTCGGCGATATGCTCCGGTCGCTCGGCTATCGCGTGCTGGCCAGCGCTAGCGCCGACGACGCCATAGCCGCCGCCCGTAGCCATCCGGGCCCGATCCATCTGCTACTGGCGGACGTGATCCTTCCCCGCATCAGCGGTCAGCAGGCGGCGCGCGAGCTGCTCCGCCTGCGGCCAGGCCTGCGACTGCTCTATATGTCCGGGCACAGCGATGACGCCCTGCGCAACCACGGGCTCGAGAGCCCGCCCGAAGCCTTCCTGCAAAAACCCTTCACCCCGGAAACATTGGCCGTGACCATCCAGGCGGTCTTGGCCGCGTAGGCGTGGGCTCCAGCGTGGCGCCAGGCAGGTATCGAGTTCGGCATCGCGCTGAGGTTTTCCGCTGAAGGACGCCGGCCGCATGGCCGATACAGTCGAGTGTGGGGCGGCTAGGCCGCCCCACGGCGGAGGGTGTGTGAACGTATTGGTGCTGGCGGGGGGACTGGTGCTGTCAGTGGCGGTCGGGGTCGTGGCGACCCGTGGCATGCTGGGGGTCCTGTTGCCTCCCCCGCAACGGCGCGAAGCGGACCGCCGGACACGGAAGCCGTAGCCGCGCGGCCCCATCGTCGAGACCAGATCGCGGCGGCCGCAAGTCCCGGCCACATCGGGCGCCCGAGCCGCGTCAATGCAGGCGAATGGGCAGGGGGCAGGGGGTGGGGATGCTGGCGGGGCGCTCGTCTATGGGGTAGCGAGCGTCCACCCGGCGGACGATCGAGTCGAAGGTCTGCCGCTGGCTGGGGGTGAGCAGGGCCCGCAACCGGGCCCGGCCCTCGGCGCGGACGGCATCAAAGCGCGGCTCGACATTGCGTTCGACGTCGCGGTAACGGCGCACGGTACGAACCAGGATCTGATCCACCTCTTGTCGTTGGGTGGCGCTCAGGCCC
>JBOGKW010000075.1:0-14629 GCA_050746205.1 Terriglobales bacterium
GTTACGCCCATTACGGCGGTGCCTACCCGGATCGCCTATGCGGCGGCGCGCCGGTTGCTGGTTTGGCGAGCGGGGTATCCGGTGGAAACGCACCCGCTGGAGGAATTGCCGGCCTTCGTAGCCGAAGAGCATAATCCGGGCAATCGCCTCCATGTGAGCCGCATCTTGGCGGAGTTGCCGGCGCCACGGCTGCAGGAGGGGGTGGTGCTGGTGGACACGCCGGGGCTGGGATCATTGGCTTTGGCCGGCGGCGAGGAGACGCTGGCCTATCTGCCGCGGTGTGATCTGGGAGTGATGCTGGTGGACGCCGGCTCGACGCTGATGCCGGACGATCTGAGCCTGGTGCACCGGCTGGCGGAAGCCGCGATTCCCGCCGCCGTGCTGCTGAGCAAGGCGGATCTGGTATCGGCCGAGGATCGGCTGCGGTTAACCGCCTACGTCGCGGCGCGCATGACTGAGGAACTCGGAGGCGCGGAGTGCGCGGTGTGGCCGGTCAGCAGCCGACCGGACCAACGGGAACTGCTGGACCGATGGTTCCACGAGCAGATCGAGCCGTTGTTCGCCGGACGGCAGGAGTTGCGGGAAGCGTCGCTGCGGCGCAAGATCGGCGCCCTACGGGAAGGCGTGGAGGCGGCGTTGAAGGGGCGGCTGCGCGGACAAGCCGCGGCAGCGGCGGCAGGCAACACGAATCCGGTGGAGGCGGAAGCCGCCCTGCGCCGCGCGGCCGCGGGCTTCGATCCGGTTCGTTCGGCGAGCCAGCAGATCACGTTGCGCCTGGGGGAAGGGGCGCCCCAGCTGCTGCAAGCCGCGGCCTCGGCCGCGCTACGCGCCACCACTGAGCCGGTGGCGGCAGCGCGGGGGGCCGTGCTGGAGGGCATGCGGCAAGCCGCTGCGGCCATCGCCGGACGCTGGCGGGAAGTCGTCCTGGCTGCCGAAGCCGGGGTCCGGGCGGCGGCACAGCGCCTCGGCCAGGCCGGCATGGACAAGGCCGAGTTGGCCGGCCCGCTGCGGGAGTTGCCGCCAGCGGAGTTGCCGCCGGATTTGCTGGCGAGCTTTACGCGGCCCAGCGGGCTTTTGGGCCAAGGTGTGGCGGCCAGCCGATTGGCAGGGCAACTGCGGCGGCGCTATGAGCCGGAGCTGGCCGGCGTTTTGGGGGCTTATGCGCGTCTGTTGGACGCATGGTCGGAGCGGGTGGGCAATCTGCTGGAAGCGGAGTTCAACACCTTGGCGGACCCGCTACGGGCACAAGCGGAGCGGCTACAGGCCGCGGCGGCGGAAGGCGGCGAGCGGGCGGCGCTGGAAGGTCAATTGGCGGCACTGGCTGGGGGCCCAGGCACGGAGAAGCGATGAGCGCGGCGGCGATCTTCGGTCGCGAACGGGAGCGGCAGGAACTCGATGCCCGGCTGCGGGCGCGCCGCTCGTTCGTGTTGCACGCACCCAGCGGGATGGGGAAAACCGCGTTGCTCCGATCGTTGTTACCTGGCCTGAGCGGAGCATTGTACTGTCCTGAGGCTCTTTCGCGCGAAAGCGTTTTCACTTCGCTGTGGCGGCAGTTGGAAGCTCAGGCGGGCCGGCGTCACCGTCCGCTCTCCGCCCTTGGCACCCGCGGCCGGGTTCGGGACGCACTGGCCGGGGGCGAACATCTGATTATTCTGGATCACCTGCGCGCGCCGTCGACGGTCTTCGGCGCCGGCATGCGAGACCTGGCGCGGGCCACGGGTGCGGCGGTAATCGCGGTTGCGCGCTCGGCCCACATGGAGGAGTTGGGCAGCTTGTATTCGCTGTATCCCGATCGGGCGGAACGGTATGCATTGCCGCCCCTGACGCCGGCAGAAGCGGAGGGCCTTGTGGATTGGCACATGGCGGCGGCGCCGTTGCCGGCCAAGAACCTTTCCCAGTTTCGCGCCCAAGCCCTGGAGGCGGCGGCAGGCAATCCGGGTCTTCTGTTGGGAATCCTGGGCCTGGCGCGCCAAGACCGGTATTGGCGCGGCGGGCAAATTCTGTTCACACCACTGTGGATTGATCTCCGGCTCCGCTCTACTCTGCCGCAGAACGCGGCGGCGCATGCCTGAACCCGGTGCAGCCGAGCCCAGCGGAGCAGGTTGTGGCATGATGCCCGCATGCGCCGCCTGCTTGCTCTCCTGGCCTTAGTGGCTGTAACCGCCTGCGCCCAGTCACAACCGGAGGCCGCGTACAAAAATGCCCGCCTGGCGATCGCCGACCGCGTCGCCGACCTGATGGGACGCATGACGCTGCGAGAAAAGATTGGCCAGCTGATTCCCCACACCGGCGGGATGCTGGACACGACCGGGACCTTCCAGCCCTCACAGTTCCGGCAATTAATGGCAGAGCAGTTCCGGGTGCGCGACCCATTGACGCCGCGGCAGCTGGCCATCCTTCACAACGCCGTCCAGCGGTACCAGATGGAGAAGACGCGGCTGGGCATACCGACGTTCTTCTATGGCGAGGCGCTGCACGGCTTCATGGCCATGAAGGCGACGATGTTTCCCATGCCGATCGGCCTGGCCAGCACCTGGGATCCGGCGTTGGCGGTCCGGATCTATACGGCAGCGGCGCAGGAGGCGCGGGCGGAGGGGGTGACGCAGGTGTTTGCGCCCGATCTCGATTTAGGGCGCGATCCGCGCTGGGGGCGCACGGAGGAAAGCTTCGGCGAGGATCCGTGGCTGGTGAGCCGCATGGGGCTGGCGGAGGTCGAGGGCCTGCAAGGGCGGCATTACCTCCTCGGCCCGGAGCACGTGTTGGCCACGGCCAAGCATTTCACGGCGCATGGCGAGCCGGAGGGCGGCACCAATGTCGGCCCGGCAAACTTTTCCGAGCGCATCCTTCGACAAAACTTTCTCTTTCCCTTCCAGGTCGCCGTCGAGCAGGGCCATGTTGGCAGCATCATGGCTTCCTATAACGAGATTGACGGCATCCCGTCGAGCGTCAACCCCTGGCTGCTGACGCAGGTGTTGCGGCAGGAGTGGGGATTCCGCGGTTACGTGACCAGCGACGGCTCCGGGCTGCAAGATCTGGTGCGGCGGCACCATACGGCCGCGACCTATGCCGGAGCGGCGCGGCTGGCGCTGGCGGCGGGGGTGGATTTTGACCTGTCCAGCGGCACCGTGTACCGCACGCTGTTGTGGCAAGCGCGCGCCGGCCTGGTGCCGATGAGCGAGATTAACCGGGCGGTGCGGGACATCTTGCGGGCCAAGTTCCGCCTCGGTCTGTTCGATCATCCCTATATCGCCGATCCAGCGGCGGCGAACGACGTCGTTGGCAGCGAGGCCCATGACCGGCTGGCGCTGCGGGCCGCGCAGGAGAGCATTGTCCTCCTGAAGAATGCCCTGCTGAAAAACGCTCCGGCCGGGAGCGAGAGCCGGTTGCTGCCGCTCAGCACCCAACGCTTTCGCACGATCGCCGTCATTGGTCCGGACGCGAAATACGTTCACCTGGGCGGCTATAGTCGCGGGCCGCGGCACGAAACCGGCATTTTGCAAGGCATTCGGCAGTTGGCGACCGCCCGGGGCGCGCGCGTGCTCTACGCCGAAGGGTGCCAGATCACGACCGATATCACGCCGCAGACGCCGCCGTGGGCGGCATGGTACAAGAACGGGATTGATTTGCCCGACCCCGCCAGCCAGCGGCGGCGGATCGCGCAAGCCGTGGCCACCGCCCGCCGCGCACAGTTGGCGATTCTGGTGGTAGGCGAAAACGAATCCATTGACCGCGAGGCGTGGAGCTTGCAGCATTTGGGCGACCGCGACCATCTGCGCTTATTCGGCGATCAGGCGACGCTGGTGCGGGCGGTCGCCGCCACCGGCGTGCCGGTGGTGGTCGTGCTGGTGAACGGGCGGCCAATCGCCACGGATTGGATCAGCGCGCACGTTCCGGCGATTCTGGAGGCTTGGTATCCGGGGCAAGAGGGAGGACGGGCGGTGGCACAGGTGCTGTTTGGGGAGGTGAACCCGAGCGGCAAACTGCCGATCACCATTCCCCACACGGTGGGCGATCTGCCCGACTATTACGACCACAGTCCTTCCGAGAACATTCCGTGGATCGGGACGAATCGCCAGCCGCTCTACCACTTCGGCTTCGGCCTGAGCTACACGACGTTCCGTTTCCGCCATTTGACCTTGACGCCGTCGGTGATTTTGCCCGGCGGGCGGGCGCAGATAAGCGTGGACGTGACCAACACCGGAGCGGTCGCCGGAACGGAGGTGGCGGAAATGTATATTCATGAGCGCGCGAGCGTGGTGGCGCAGCCGGTGCTGGAACTGCGCGGCTTGCAACGGGTCACGCTGCAGCCAGGGGAGACGCGGCAGGTCACGCTGGAACTGACGCCGGAGAAGCTGGCGCACTGGAATCGGCATTTGCGCCATGTGGTCGCCCCAGGCGCTTACGCCGTCAAGGTCGGCGGCAGCTCCGACCATCTGCTGACTGCCGTCCTGACGGTGGCGCAACCGGGGTCGGCGGCGGCGGCGGGGATTGAGGCGGCGGCACAGGCGGCGGGCGGAGGCGCGCAGTGACGGAGGCGGGGGCCGCCGGCGCTTTTCGGCTGGACGGGCAAGTGGCGCTGGTGACCGGAGCGGCGCGCGGCCTGGGACGGGCGATCGCGGTGGCGTTGGCGCGGGCCGGAGCGGACGTGGCTTTGGGCCTCCGCCGGCCGGACAGCGGCGAGGAGACCGCAGCCGAGATCGCTGCGCTGGGGCGACGGACGCTGCGGCTGGCGATGGACATGACGCAACTCGACCAAGTGCGGGCGGCGATCGCGGCGGCGGAGCGCCAGCTTGGGCCGGTGGACGTTCTGGTGAACAACGCCGGCATCGGCTTCGTGAACGCGGCGGAGGAGGTGCCGGAAGCGGAGTTTGACGCCACGCTGGCGCTGAACCTGCGCGGAACGTTTTTCGCGTCGCAGGAGGCGGGCCGGCGCATGCTGGCCCGCGGCCGGGGCTGCATCATCCAGATGGGTTCGCAGGCCGGGGCGGTGGCGCTGCCGAATGAGTCCGTCTATTGCATGACCAAGGCAGCGATTGCCCAACTGACTCGCTGCCTGGCGGTCGAGTGGGGTAGCCGGGGAGTGCGGGTGAACTGCGTCGCGCCGACCTTCATCGCCACGCCGGGCACCGAGCAATGGCTGGGCGATGCCGCCTTTCGGCGGGACGTGATCGAGCGGATTGCGGGTCTCCACCGAATCGGAGAACCGGCGGACGTAGCCGGCGCGGTGGTGTTTTTGGCCTCGCCGGCCGCGGCCATGATCACCGGCCACACGCTGCTCATAGACGGCGGCTGGACCGCCCGGTAGCGCAATTGGTTCTCGGCAACCCGGAGACGCCGCGAGCGGGAGCGGGCGTCCGTTGCCGGCCGCTCCACCTCAGCATGCGCCGCTGCACGCTGGGGTGGAGCGGCGCGCTTCGGGGTGGGACCAGCAGGAGCGTCCATAACAGGGTGGCTGAGCCGCTTAGGGTCTAGGGTTGGCTTGAATGCGTCGAGGTTGCACCGGCCAAGAAGCACCAACAAATGGCTTGTAAACCGCCGCGCTAAGTGACAGGATCGCGCCGTGCGCAGTAATCGGCGCCAATGCCCGCGAATCCAAGCGCCCGCGCCGCGACGCCGGGAAGCACGTTGCGCCCGCCCAGGGCCGCCGCCACGGCAGCGAACTCCCATCCTCCTGGCCGCCGCTACGCTCGCATTCCTGGCCAGCGCCGCCTGCACGCGTGGACCCGGCGCCTTTCGCCTGCAGGGGCCGGTTTGGAATCCGGTCCTGGTGCCGCCCGCCACGAAAGCGGCTGCCGGGGGGTCGCCAAGCGCCGAACTCCGCCTACACCGCGGCGCCATGTCGGCGACCTGCTCCGCGACGACGCCTTGGATTCGCCTGCAATGGCGGCGCTCATTTTGGCACGGCTCTCGGGCGGAAGTGGTGCTCGACCCGCAGGTTGGCAACGACATGTCCAACCTGAAGCGCATGCGCGCGTTGCAGACCTTCCGGGCCAAGCTCCTCCAACTCGCGGCCCTGGGCTGTTTTGGCTCCGTGCACACTGGCCAGCTCCTGTCCGAGGTCGCCAGCTTGGCGCCCGTCAACCCGAGGACAGCCTTTTACCTGCGCTACGGACCCAGTCCCGCTACGGGATCGGTCAACCTCGCGCCCGGATTCCGGCTGTACTCGGTTACGCTGGTCCGTTCGCCGGCCGGACCTGTGGTTGGTCAGCAGACCCGCTGGTTCGCCGTGCGCGCCAGGCGCCGTAGGGGCGTCTGGGTGGAGCCCCTCGGCCCATCTAGCGCCTATTGGTACCTTCCAGGGATTCGCGCTCGGCGCCCGCCGCCCCTGCGCCTGCGCTTCCCGCCCTCCGCCGCCTACTGGCGCCTGGTCTGGTGGCTGGGCGCCTCCCATACCAACCACACCAACATGGTGGTGGCCGCCGCCAGCCGCGCGGCGCTGGTGCGGACCACCGCCGCCGTGCAACGTCGTCCCGCCGCCTGTGCCGCCCTAGCCCCAAACCTTCACCGGACCCCTGGCCACGCCTGGTGCCTGCCGATACCGCACCGCACGGTGTTGACGGCGGAGCTGCCGATCACGGTCCAAGGCAAAAGGCGCTACGTCCCCTTCGACCTCACCTTGGGGCAGGCGCTGCCTGATCTCGGCGTGGCGAACCCGCGGTCGCTGCTCCTCACACTGCGCGTTTGGCGGCGGTTCCGCGGCCGCCTAGCACCCCTGCGCTTCGACCGACGCAGCACGGCGATTTTGCAAATCCCCGTCATGGCGGGCGACCAGTTCCGCTGGCAGCCCGCATCGCCCCGTCCACACTCCCCACCTCGCAAGCCCTGAAGATCGCGGCCCCTGTCCCGCCACCCAGGAGGGCGACGGCACCCGAGGCGAGGCCGTCGCCCCCACTGCGCTGCGCGGCCTTCCCGCTCGGTCTTGGGTCCCCCGTCAACGGTGAACTCTCGGGCGGTCCCGAACCGGCGCATCTACCCTACAAGGACGGCGCCGCTATTCGTAACTCGTCGCACCGCCCTGGGTTTGTTTTCAACGGTTTGCAGTACAAAATGCGACATTTTCGCGAGCTAATTTCCGCTTCACCGCGACGGGAGGTCGCGCGAACGGCGTCCCGCCGACCCCGGGTGCCGCAAGACATAAATCCGATGCGGAATTGTCCGGGACAGTTGTGCCAATGGACGCGGGGCGACGGGGCGATAGGACGGCTGCGCGAACGCGACCGCGGCTCAGCCGCCCTATTCTGGACGCTCCCGCTGGCCGCTGTGGCTGGGCATCGGCGGGGTCCCCAGCATGCAGCAGCGCATGCTGGGGCGGGACGGCCGGCAACCGACGCCCGCTGGCGTTCGGGGCGTCTCCAAGTTGCCGCGAAGGGACGGTAGGACGGCGGCGCGATTGTGCCCAAGGTTTAGATGATTTGATTCCCCGCAGGGCCGCCGGAGCGGGCGGACGGCGGACCTCAGCACGCGCCGGACGGCGAGACGGACGGCAGCCGGTGCGTCCGAGATCTTGAGATGGGCGTAATAAACGTGGTGGGACAGGATTTGCTCTATCTCTGGCGGCAGCTGCGGCGGGCACCGGGTTTTGCCACCGTGGCGATCGTCGCCTTGGCGCTCGGGATTGGGGCCAATACTGCGATCTTCAGCGTGATCCACGCGGTGCTGATCCAGCCGCTGCCGTTTCCGCATCCGGAACAGTTGGTTTGGCTGCGCGAGGACATGGGCTTTCCCGGGCCATTCACGGGGCCCGACTTTGTCGCCTGGCGGCAGCGAAACCACAGCCTCCAGGGGATGACGCTGTTCGATGCCGCCAGCTACAACCTGTCGGGCGGAGGACCGCCGCAATTCATCGCTGGGTTGGACACGGCGGCGAACTTCTTCTCCTTGCTGGGCGCGCGGCCCCTGCTAGGGCGGACGTTTGCGCCCGGCGAGGACCAGCCGGGGCATGACCACGTGGTGGTGATCTCCTACGGGCTGTGGCAAAGCCACTTTGCCGGGCGGCGGGCGGCGCTGGGGCAACCCCTAGAGCTGAACGGCCGGGCCTACACGGTGATCGGGGTGATGCCGCGAGGGTTTGACTTTTTCGGCCATTTTCGGCTGTGGGCGCCGGAGGATATGAGCCGGAAGGCGCTGGAGGCGGCGGGGGCGCACCAGTTTCTGGTAGTTGGGCGCCTGCGGCCGGGGGTGACGGTGGCGCAAGCCCAAGCCGACCTGGGGCTGATTGCCCGCGAACTCTCCCGCCAGCACCCGGACACCAACACCAACGTCCGCGCGGCAGTGTTTCCGCTGCACCGGATCATGGTCGGCGGTATCCGCGATTCCCTGCTGATGATGCTGGCGGCGGTGGGGCTGGTGCTGCTGATCGCTTGCGCCAACGTGGCCAACCTGCTGTTGGCGCGGGCGGCGGCGCGGCAAAAAGAGATCGCCGTGCGCAGCGCACTGGGGGCCAGCCGGGGGCGGCTGATCCGGCAGTTGCTGACGGAAAGCATCGCGCTGGCACTGGCGGGCGGAGCGCTCGGGGTCGGGCTGGCGGAGATCGGGGTACGGGCGCTGGCGGCCACGCGGGCCGCATTCCGTCTGCCGCCGCCAAACCCGATCCAGTTGGATGGCACGGTGCTGGCGTTCACGTTCGGGCTGGCGGTGGTGACGGGCGTCCTGTTTGGGTTGGCGCCGGCGTGGCAGCTCTCGCGGCCGGAGGCGAGCGATGAACTGAAAGGCGCGGCAGGCGGCGGCGCCAGCGCCGGCCGTCACCGGCGGCGGCTGAGCGATGCGCTGGTCGTGGCGGAGATCTGCCTTTCGCTGGTGCTGCTGGCTGGAGCGGGCTTGCTGATCAGGAGTTTGGGCCATTTGCGCAGCACCCATATCGGCGTGCGCGAGAATGGCGTGTTCACCGCACGAGTCAGCATGCCGCAGGCGAGGTTCTCCCAACCGCAAGCGGTAGTGAGCTTCAGCCGGGACTGGCTTGGCCGAGTACGCGCGCTCCCGGGGGTGACGGCGGCGGCGATCACGGACCATCTGCCCATGGAGGGCGGCACCAACGGGACGATCACCCTTTTCGGCCATCCCACCAACCACAACAGCGCCGGCCAATTGGTGGAAATGCACGGGATCACGCCGGGATATTTCCAGGTGATGGGCATCCGCTTGCTGCAGGGCCGGGGGTTGGACGCCGGGGACACGGATCGGGCGCGCCGGCTAGATTCGGCAATGTTGCCGTATATGACCACGTCAGCGCAGCCGCGCGCGGCGCTGACGCGATCCATGGTGTACCCGGTGGACGTAAACGAAGCGATGGTGCGGCATTATTGGCCGAACCTGGATCCTATCGGGCAGAGGTTCTCCTATTGGGGCGCCGACGGGCCATGGATGCAGGTGGTGGGGGTGGTTAGCAACGTGCGGCAGTGGGGCGTCGAGCACGTGGCAATACCCGAGGAATACCAGCCCTTTGATGGCGCGGGCTACGGCGGGACGATTCTGGTGCTGCACACCACGCTGCCGCCGGCGGTGCAGGTGGCCCCCCTGCGCCGGACGCTGGCGCAGGTGGATGCCAGCTTGCCCTTGTTCGCCACGCAAACGCTCCGGCAGGTCTTGGATCGGTTGACCGGCATGGCCGAGCTGCAAGCCGGACTGTTGGGGGCGTTCGCCGCTCTGGCGTTGCTTCTGGCGGCGGTGGGCATCTACGGCGTCATGTCCTATGCCGTGACCCAGCGGCGGCGCGATATCGGCATCCGCATCGCGCTCGGGGCGCAACGGCGCCAGGTGCTGGGCCTGGTGGTGCGGCAGGGGCTGGTTCTTGCCCTCATCGGCGTGGCGAGTGGCATCGCTGGCGCGCTGGCGGCGGGACGCTTGTTAGCCAGTCTGTTGTACCAGGTGCGGCCGAGCGATCCGCTGATCCTTGCGGGAGCGGCGGTAGCGCTGCTGGCGGTGGCGCTGGCGGCCTGCTGGCTGCCGGCGCGACGGGCGGCGGCGGTGGATCCCGTCCTTGCGCTGCGGCAGGAGTAAGGCGGACGGCTCCAGGGCGGGACCGATCATAGTCCCCGGAGTCAGGCGCGGCCCGCCAGGGTCTTTCGGATGGCCTCCTGATAGTCCACGAGCTCGCGGTATCCTAGCTCGCGGCGAATGCGCCCGGTATCGGCGGCTCAGCTGCCCTATTCAGGACGCTCCCGCTGGTCGCTGCGGCTGGACTTCGGCGGGGTCCCCGGCATGCAGCAGCGCGTGCTGAGGCGGGACGGTCGGTAACGGACGACCGCTGGCGCTCGGGGCCTCTCCAAGTCGCCGCGAATCGAAGCGGGTGGAGTTGTCTGCCGGCACTGCGGAGGCGGGCAGGTGTGTGAGCCGCTCCTCCGCTGTGGGCGTACTCTCTTCGCCATTGTGGAACAACAGCACGCGGTGGCCGGCTTGCGCCAGTTGACGCGCGACATGGGCGCCGATGAAGCCGGTGCCGCCGATGACCAAAGCCCGCATGGATTCAACCCGCGGCGAGGCGGCGGCGGGCCCAGGCGACGACGGCGGGGGTGAGATAGGCGGGCGGGGCGACGGCAAAAACAGGGGCGGCATCGCCCTGACCGGCAAGGGTGGGGGCATCGTCGGCGCTGGCCGGCGTGACCGGGTCCGCAGTGACGACAAGGCGAGCGTCGGCGCGAGGGAGAAGGGCGCGGGCGGATTGCTTGAAATCGGCGATGGCGGGATCAAGCAGCGTCAAATACAGCTCCGGGCGGCGCAGGGCGACAACGCTGTTGCTCTCAAAAAGCACCCAGTCGGCGGCGCCGAGTTGGGACTCGAGGGCGGGAAGCGCCTGCGCGAGAGCCCCCAGGCGCGTGCGCAGCCACCAAACACGGCGTGCGCCGGCGCGGAGGTAACGGGCGGTATCCTTGCGGCCGGCGTGGTTGCGCTCCTCGCTCAACGCCCATTCGCCGTCCTCGCAGGCGCAGTCGCAGGCGTGGCCGCTGCGGCTGCAAATGCCATGGCCGAATTGTGTGATCTTGACGGCCGTCCAGGGGCGGTCATCGAGCGCGGCGAGCAGCCCGCAGACGACGGCGGTCTTGCCGACGCTGCGGGATTGGCCGCCGACCACCACCCAACGCATGGCTTCATTATCAGCGCCTGACGCGGCGGACTCAATGCCCGCCCGCGCCATTAGCTGCTGGTGAGGGTCGCGGTGGCGGGGGCGAGCCCTTTGGCGGAGGCGGTGAGGGTGATGGCGCCGGGCTGACGATGGCGAGATTGGACGATGGCGCAGCACCAGCCGTTGAACGCATGGCGTCCGGCGGCGAGGCCGGCGGATTTGGGATCCGGTTTATCCGCCTCATGGCTGCTGGGATCGCCGTTGCCAACGCCGATAATGCGGCCGGAGCCGGAAAGGGCAAAGCTGACGGCGTCATCGGCGGTGGGCACGACACGGCCCTGCGCATCCTGCAGGGAAACGGCGACGACGGAAGCATCCTGGCCGTCGGCAGCCAAGGCGGTGCGGTCCGGGGAGAGATGAACGGCCGTGGCGGGGCCGGTGGTTTCCCGGCGGGCGGTCATCACCAGTTTGCCGCCGCGATAGCCGCGGGCCTCCAGCGCGCCGGGCGCAAAGGGCACCGACAATTGCACGTGGCGGTTGCGCGGCACGCGACGGGCGCCGAGGGATTTGCCGTTCAGGAACAGCTCGACGCGCTCCAGGTTGGTGTGGCACCAAACGGCGATCGGCCGGCCCTCCTGCCCCTGCCAATTCCAGTGGGGCAGGATGTGGAGCACCGGGCGCTCGGTCCACCAGGCTTGGTAATAGTAGAAGTTGTCCTTGGGAAAGCCACACGTGTCGAGGATGCCGAATTGCGAGCTGATGCAGGGCCAGGCGTACGGGGTGGGCTCGCCACGGTAGTCGAAGCCGGTCCAGACGAAGCCGCCGGCAAGGTAGGCGCGGTCGGCGTAGACGTTCCACCATTCCTCCGCAGTGGCGCCCCAGCTCGGGTTGTTGACGTCATAGGCGCTCAGCCAACCGGCGAGCGGCACATACCGATAAATGCCGCGGGTGGAGAACGTGCTGGCGACCTCGGAGCCGAAGCAGGGTTTTTGCGGGAACTTGCGGTGATAGGCGTCAATGCGAGGACCCAGGCCGTAGTTGAACCCCTGGACGTCCACGACCTCGGACAGGCCATAGCCCCAGCCATAATTCATGGCCTCGGTGACGGGCCGGGTGGCATCCAGGCGGCGCACCAGGCGCTTCATGGATGCGGCGATGCGAGCGCCGCGGGGCGTGCCCTGCTCCGGCTCCTCATTGCCGATGGACCAGAGCACGACGCAGGCGCGGTTGCGGTCGCGGCGAACCAGGCGGGCTAATTGGCTGAGGCCCTCGGGCTCGGAGGAAAACATGCGCGTCTCATCCATCACCATCATGCCCAGGCGGTCACAGGCGTCCAGCACGGCGGGGGTCGGCGGATTGTGGCTGGTGCGGTAGGCATTGGCGCCCATGGCCTTGAGGCGCTCGACGCGGTAGTACTGGACCCGATCCGGAACGGCCACGCCGACTCCGGCGTGATCCTGATGGTTGCAGGTCCCGTGGATTTCCGTGCGCTGGCCATTGAGGAAAAACCCCTGGTCGGCCGTGAACCGCAGGGAGCGAACGCCGAACGGCGTCTCCTCACGGTCGGCCTCGCCGGCATCGGTTTCGACGCGGTTGGTCAAACGATAGAGAGCGGGGTGGTCCGGAGACCAGAGGGACGGGTGGTCAAGCGCGGCGACCTGGCGCAGCGTGCGCTGGGACCAGGGCGCAAGGGTCACCGGCTGGGAGCGGAGGTGGAGGACCTCCCTGCCCTGGGCGTCTGCGATGACGGAAATGACGCGGCAGCGCACGGCGGCATCCTGGTCGTTGTTGAGTTCGGTGGCCATGGCCACCGCAGCGCGCTGATGGCTGGCGTCGGGCTGGGCGGTAACGTAGAGGCCCTGCGGGGCGATGTGGAGCGGATCGGTTTGGACCAGCCAAACGTGGCGGTAGATGCCCGCGCCCTCGTAGAACCACCCCTCACGCTCGGTGGCATTGACGCGCAACACCAGCACGTTCGGGCGGCCGTAAAAGGCACAGTCGGTGATGTCGTACCGGAAGGGGGCGTAGCCGCTCATGCTGCGTCCGAGGTAATTCCCATTGAGAACGGCGATCGAATCCCGGAAGACGCCGTCGAACTCCAGCGCCAAGCGCTGCCCGCGGGCGGCGGCTGGAACTTCGAAGACACGGCGGTACCAGCCAATGCTGGTGGCGGGGTACTTGCGGCCCAGGGGCTTGAAGCCGAAGCTGGCGAGCGCCGGGTCGTTGATGAAGGGCAGCGACACCGCCCAGTCATGGGGCAGGTCCACCGCCTCCCAATCGGCGATGGAGAAATCCGGGCGGCAGGGAGTGAACAGGCGGCCGGTCTTGGCGTAGGCTTCGCCGCTGCCGAAACCGAAGTCCAGCTCCGGCTGATCGGCGTTGCCGAAGTGAAAATGCCAGCCAAAGTCCAGCAGTTCCCGGCGGCGAGGCGAGGCCAGATCCGCAGCTGGCGCCGCCTCGGCGGCGGAGAAACTGCCCAACGAACGCGGCGCGAGAGCGGCGGCGGGGAGGGCGGGAGCGAGGGAGGCGGCGGCGGTGGTCTTGAGGAAGTCGCGGCGGGGCCAGTCGGACATGACTCGGATACTAACTCAGGTCTGCGCCGGATGTCCGACGTGGAACGAGATGCGGCTCAGCCGCCCGATTCTGGACGGCCCCGGCGCTCGTGAGGCCTGAGGCCGGGCTTCGACGGGGCCCCCCGCATGCAGCGGCGCATGTTGGGATGGGACGGCCGGCAACGGACGCCCGCTGGCGCTCAGGGCGTCTCCAAGTTGCCGCGGTTAGTACCAGAACTTCACCTTCGGCCACAACTGCTGGAGGCTACCGTGCAAGCCGCGGCAGATGAAAATTGGCCCGTGCTCATAGGGCTCGATGTAGGGATCGGTGTCTCGCGCGTAGACCTGCACGGAATCGAACTCCGCCGCCAACTCCTTGCGGCTCTCGCCGAACACGATCATCACCCGGCCCGAGTGCCCGCGCGGGCCCCACAGAAAGTAGTTCTGGTGGCCGCTGATCGCCGCAGGCACATCGGGGCGGTAGACGTTGACCGCGCTGGCGTCGCCGTAGTTCTGGGTGAAGATGGCCGCTTGGGCCCGTTCCGCCGGCGGCAGCGATAAATAGGCGTCGGCCAGCAGTTTCGCCTTATGCCGCCAATCCAGCATGTCGGCGAAATATTGCGGCAGCGCCGCCGAAGCACTGTTCTCCAGCTTCGGCGGCGCCAGGTGCAGCCGCCGCATGTAAGCGATCTCCGCCGCTGGCCGCAGCACGGGCAGAACCACCGGCAATGTGATGGCGGCGCCAAGGACGTACAGCCCGACGTTGGCGGGAACGAATCCGCGGCGCCGCCAGCCGCGGCGCAGCCATCCGTCCCACGCCGCCGCGCCGGCGGCGAAGTACAGGGGATAGATCGCCGCCAGGTAATACACTTTGGCGTGCAGCAGAATCATCAGCGGCAAATAGAGCGCGTAGGTCAACCCCAGGAAGCGGAGCGGCCGGGCCCGGCGACTGGCCAGCAGCCATCCGACGCCGGCGATCCACAGCGGCGCCATCAGCGCGCCCAAGGCGCCGATCTGG
>JBOGKW010000076.1:0-14597 GCA_050746205.1 Terriglobales bacterium
GCCTTCGCGTCCTGCCCATCGGCGGGGTACTCCCCAGGCGTCACTGGGGGAATCGGGTGGGTGAAGTCGGCCATAACGCCGCTGCGGCTAGTCTTGCCGGCCGGTCAGGTCCGTGATCATCGCTTGCGCCACCTGGGCCGGGCTGACGCTGTAGGTGCCGTTGGCCAGCGCGTCTTGCAACTGAGCGACGCGGTTCGCCCGCATGTCCGGCGTGGCGTTCAACTGGGTTTGCAGACCGGAAACCGCCTCGCTGCCCGAGGTCAGCGAGGCCGTGTCCTCATTCCCGGCGCTCGCGGCCCCAGTGGCGCCGCCGCGTCCCTGCGGCTTCAGATGCTCCAGATGGGGAGCCGTGGATTGGAGATTTGACGTGATTTTCATTGCCGTACAACCTCGCGGGCCCGGAACCGCGCTCAAGGCGTGGTTTCGGCCCTCAACGTACCTATCGGCCTCGCGGCGGCAGACTTTAACGCCGTGGTGGCGGCCGCAACCGCCTTCCCATCAGCACGTTGAGAGCCACTTGCCCCCTTTGGCCCCCGGTCTAGATCCGGCTGCAGCTCCTTGACGATCATGGTCGCCACGCCAATGCCCCCCGCCCGGGACATGGCCAGGGTCACCGCCTCCATGCCGGCGGCGTCTACAGCACTATAGATGGGGTCCTGGGAGGAGTCGCCGCCAAACCCGCTGTGGCGCATCTGCTGCCACCACTGCGCCAGCAGCATGGACTCGAACTGCTGCGCCGCGTGGCGCAGCTTATCCTGCTGTTCGGCAGCCGGGCCCAGCGGTGTGGTCGGGGTGAGGGAGGTTGGGGGAATCATAAGTTTTCCCTAATCGTTTCCAGCCAAACGCCGGCGACACGCTCGGAGGTTCCCGCTCTAGATCACCTCCAGGCGTGCGTGCAGCGCGCCTTGCGCCTCCAACGCCTGCAAAATGCCCACAATGTCGCGGGACGTGGCGCCGATCGCATGGAGTCCGCGCACCAACTCCTGGACCGTGGCGCCAGCGGCGAGAGAGATGCGGCGCGTCGGCGTCTCCTGCGCCTGCACCTGAGTTTGCGGCACCACGATGGTCTTGCCGCCGGAGGAAAAGGGCGGCGGTTGCGACACCTGATAGCGGGTGGAGATCTCAATGGCCAAGTCGCCATGGAGAATTGAGACCGCGCCGAGGGTCACGTTTTGCCCCAGAACGACGGTGCCGGTGCGTTCGTCCACCACCACGGTGGCGGGGGTATGGACCGGAACCGAGACCTCCTCGATCTCCGCCATCAAATCGGGGACGGATTGGGCGCCGCGGTGGATGCGGATGCAGCGGCTGTCCACCGCCACAGCGGCATCGCGGCCCAGTTTGGCGTTAATCGCGCGGGCGGCATCCACGGCGGTGAGGAAATCGGGGCGTCGCAGCAGCAGGTTCAAATCCTTCAGGTTGCCGAGCTGCACCGCCAGGCCGCGCTCCACCACGCCGCCGTTCGGAACGATGCCGATATCGCTTTGGTTCACCTTGACGCTGTTGCCGCCGCCGCCGGCCAGATACCCGCCCAGGGTGATAGCCCCTTGCGCGTCGGCATAGGTGACCCCATCCGGGCCCATGAGCGGCGTCAGCAGCAGCAGACCGCCTTCCAGGCTCTTGGCGTCGCCGATGGAGGATACGGTGACGTCAATGCGTGTGCCGGGCCGGGCAAAGGGCGGCAATTGCGCGGTGACGAACACGGCGGCGGTGTTGTAGGTTTGCGCCTGGGCGGCGTTGAACTCCACGCCCATGCGCTTCAGGATGTTGGCCAAGGTCTGGATGGTGAACAGCGTCTGTCGCTGATCTCCGGTGCCGTCCAGGCCCACGACCAGGCCATAGCCGAGCAGCGAGTTGCTACGCACGCCCTCCAAGGTGGCGATGTCCAGCAGCTTGGCCTCGGCGCTTGCCGGCGGCGCCGTTGCGGGCGTGGGCACGGCGGCCAAGGCGAAAACGGCTCCGGCCAGGACCAGGACCACGGCGCACACCGCCGCCGCATTCCAGGCCGCAGGCCCTAGGCTCCCGGCCCCCAATCTGTGTTTCGTTGCGGCCATTAGAATTGGAAAATCTTGAGCAAGATGCGGGTCAGCAAGTTGGGCTGGCGGGTGATATCGCTGACCACGCCTTTGCCCAGCAGTTCCACTTCCAAATCGCCGAGCGAGGTGGACAGGATGGAGTTGTCGGCGGCCACGTCGGCGGGCCGAACCAGGCCGCGCAGGATGGCGGTCTGCCGCTCATTGTTGATCTCCACGCTGCGCCGCGCCTCCACCACGAGCACGCCGTTGGGCAGCACCGCGACCACCTGCCCCGTGAGGTCGGTGGTCAACTGGGTGGTGGTGTTGGTTTGGCCTTGGCCGTCGAGCGTTTCATTTGAGCTGGGAGAGAACAGATTGGCCAAGCCGCTGCGCGGCCCGATCACGCCGAGCGCCTCGCTTAGGCCGGACTGAGCGCTGAAGTTCCGCTGCGATTTGATGCTCCCGTCCCCCTCGGCGACGGTGTTTTCCAAAACATGAATCGTAATGAGGTCGCCCTTCCGCAAAGCCTGGACATCGCTGGCCATGTTGGTCAGCGCGCCATGCGGACGCCACAGGCTGGCCGCGCCGCCGGGCGAGGGCGGCAGAGGCGTCGGCGTCGCCAGGCGCGCCAAATAGGTGGCCAGGCCGGGATCGGCGCCCGTGGGGTGGGGTTTGGGCCGGCTGGCGAGAGCAGGACGAGTGGCGCACAGGAGCAGCAGGAAAGTCGGCGCTAACCGGGGAAGACAGGCGCGGCGCGGCGAATTCACAGAGCGGCCTCCAATTGGTTTTTACCGGTTACAGTGCCGGTGATGAAGCGATGATTCTTCGGGTCTTGCAGGCGGACGATTTGCCCGCGGTGGCCCTGCTGCAGGGGAATCACCAGCAGTTGAATGCGCATTCCGGCGCCTAGCAAGGTCAGGAGCGCGGGCCGATGAGGCCAGACCAGCAGCGGCCCGCGGCGCGGCGCCCGCCCGCGTGCTTGGTGCGCCCGTGGCGGCCGCAGGACGCGGGCGGCTGGCGCCGGCAGATCGCCCGGGACCGAGACCCAGAAGGGCAACCCGTGGGGCTGGCCTGCTGCGAGGAGGCGGAACAGCGTTCGATGTTGCGCCAGGTCGGGGCGGATCGCCAGCACCTCCAGCCGCTGGGACGCGCCCAATGCCACTGGGGGGGCCAACGCCGCGGCCGGCAGCTCCGCCACCCGGCGCGCTAACGCCGGGCAGCCCCGCGCCTCAAGCGCCGCCACCAAGGCCTCCCGCACCCCAGCACGGCAGGTGTTCCCGGCCGTGGAGCAGGCATGCGTGCCGGCCGTCTTCAGCCGACCTGGGGGGTACGCCTGGGCCGGCGTCCCTGCCGCCAGCGCCACCGTAGCCACGCCCACGCACGCCAAAATTCGCATCATCACTCGCGTCCTCCCGCCCCTTCCCTGGCCCGGGGCCCTAAGCCCCGCGCCTGGTCGGCTATTGCGACATGTTGTCGGCCGTCTGATACATCTGCTGGGCGGTGGTCACCACCTTGGAGTTGGCCTGATACGACTGCTGCGCTTCGATCATGTCAATGAACTGCTCGACCACGCTGACGTTGGACTGCTCCAGCATTCCTTGTTGAATCGTGCCCAGGCCCTCGCTGCCGCCGGGATTGCCGATCACCGGGTCGCCGGAGGCGGTGGTGGGAATCATGAGGTTGTCGCCGATGCTTTCCAAGCCGCCGGGATTGGGGAACTCGGCCAGCGTGATCTGGCCCACGACTTGGCTCTGTTGCTGGCCCGCCATTTGGACGCTCACCGTGCCGTCCGAGCCGATCGTCACTGAGAGCGCGCCGGAGGGAATCGCGATGTTGGGCTGCAGTTGGTTGCCGTCGGCGGTGACCAAATTGCCCTCGTTGTCCAAAGAGAAGTTGCCCGCGCGTGTGTAGGCGAGCGTGCCGTCGGGCTGCTGAATCTGGAAAAAGCCGTGGCCCTCGATGGCCAAGTCCAGGGGATTGCCGGTTTGCTCCGGCTGGCCTTGCGTGGTCAGGATCTCCGACGAAGCGCCCTGGGTCCCGAGGCCGATTTGCAGGCCCGCGGAGTTGGTGGTCTGCTGCGTCGCCGCGGACCCGGGGACGATGATGTTTTGGTAGATCAGGTCCTGAAACTCCAAGCGCCGCTCGCGAAAGCCGGCCGTCGAGGCGTTGGCCAGGTTGTTGGCGATGGTATCCAGGTTGTTCTGCTGCGCGGTCATGCCGGTGGCGGCGGTTTCTAAGGCTGCGATCATGAAGTTCTCCTAAACGTGGGCGGCTCTTAATCCGTTATCACTCTTGGACTTGCGGCAGCTCGGTGGTCGCGGGCTGGTCAAACTGATCGTTGAAGCTGGTGAGCGCCTTTTGCAGCAGCTCCGAGGTCTGCTGCAACTCGATCAGGCTCACCATGCCCTGGACCGGGCTGAGATTGGAGTGCTCCAGGCTGCCCTGTTTCAGCTGCGTGCTGGGCGCCGCTTGGGCGGCGGCGGCCGGCGCACGGAAATAGGAATCGCCCTGGGCCGTGAGCGGCGTGCCGGCGGGGAACTTGACCACGGCAATTTGGCCGGCAATGGCCCCGCGGGACGAGATCACGCCATCGGGGCTTATCGTCACGGGTCCCGGCGCCAGGCGCAGCGGCTGGCCCTTGGGGTTGAGCACCGGATCGCCGGCGGCGGTGAGCAGCACGCCCGCGGGGCTGAGGTGAAAGCTGCCGTCGCGCGTGTAGCGGGCGCCGGCGGCGGTTTGGGCGACGAAGTATCCCGGACCTTCCAGCGCCAAATCCAGCGGGTTGCCGGTGCTCTGGATTTGGCCCTGCGCCAAATCCAGACTTTGGCCGCCCAAAACGCCGTAGGCGTTGATGGCTTGATTCAGTGGGCCTAGGCCCGGGACTACGTTGGTATTGTCCCCGGCGTTCAGCGCCTGATAGTACTCGGCGTGGGCCTTAAACGCGGTGGTATCGGCGTTGGCGATGTTGTTGGCGACCACATCCAGGGCCTGCGTGCGGGCCAGCAGGCCGGAGAGCGCGGCGTAGTATCCACTGCCCATGCCCGTGGATATGCACGCCGGAGCCCAAAGCGTAAGCGCCCGCTGTCGCAACGCGGCGCCGGCGTACGGGGCAATTATTGCCGGGCAGCGTTTGCCGCCGGGCGCGGCGCGGAAATGGCCAGCAGGCGGGCACGCAACCGGGCCGCACCGAGCAGGACAATGGCGGCTGCGGGATCCGCCGTCGCGGGCAGCACCGCCGCCAGCTCGGGCCGGCGCGCGAAGGCATCAGTCAGGCGGGATAAATCCAGCGGCGACTCCTCGAGTAGCGGCAGCAGTTCGGCAACAGAGTCGGTGAATGCGGCCATGGCTCTACCATCGGCCAACGCCGGCCGGACCTTGAGCCCGCTCCCCGGCCGGTGGGATCAGCTTGGCGGCCGGCGTGGCCGCCGCCCCGCTTGGGCGGCAATGCCGGGCCGCTAGGTCAGCCGGGCTGACGTTGCCCGCGAGCGCCGCGGCGCGCCGCTGCGCTTCAGGCGAAAGATCAGAGGCGCCGCGGTGAAACCAAACGCCCGTCGCAATTGGTTTTCCAAATAGCGGCGGAGGCCAAAGTGCAGGGGCCGCAGCTTGTCCACGAACAATACGAACGTCGGTGGCGACGCCGTGACTTGGGACAGGTAATAGATCTTGAACTGCTGGCCGCGCGGGGTGGGGGCGCGATCCAAGTCGAGCCGCGCGAAGAAGCGGTTCAGCTCCGCAGTGGGGATGCGGTGGGCGCGGGCTCCGAGCGCGGCATCTATCGCCTGCCATAGGGCCCCGAGGCCCTCCCCCCGGGCGGCGGAAATGAAGACCACCGGCGCGTAGGCTAGGAACTTCAGATGGTCGCGCAGCTCCCGCTCGAACTCGGCGCGGCGCAGGCCCCGAGCGCGCGCCAGATCCCATTTGTTCACCACCAGGATCACCGAGCGCCCGCTGTCGCTGGCGTAGCCGGCGATGGTGGCGTCCAGGGCGACCACGCCCTCGGCGGCGTCCACCATCACCAGCGCCAGTTCCGAGCGGCGCAGGTGCTGCCGCGCCATGACCACGCTCAGCTTTTCCGCCATCAGCCGGGTCTTGCCCTTGCGGCGAATCCCGGCGGTGTCCAGCAGGCGATAACGATGAAATCCGCCTGGGCCGGCGCGTTCCAGGAGCGCATCCACGGTGTCACGCGTCGTGCCGGCAACCTCCGAGACGATGGCGCGCTCCTCGCCCAGCAAACAGTTCAGCAGCGTGCTCTTGCCTGCATTCGGGCGGCCCACGATGGCAATGCCGGGGATCCGCTCGGGGGCGGACGTAGGGCAGGCGGCGTCGCTGGGCGATTCCGCCGCCGGCTCCGCGCCGCCCGCCTGCTGCCCTGCGCCCTCCGCCCTCCGGCCTTTGCCTTCCGCCCCGCCGCCGCTCGCTAGCACCCAGTCCAGCGCGTCGTCCAAGCCGATGCCGTGCTCGGCGCTGACCGCAAACAGGGGCTCAATCCCCAACTCGGCGAAAGGGAGCGCATCGGCCGCTTGCACCGCCGAATCCATCTTGTTGACCAATAGCGCCGTGGGCCTGCCGCTGCGGCGCAACAGCCGCGCCACGTGATAGTCCGGCGCGGCCAGCGCGGAGCGCCCGTCCACGATGAAAAAGATGGCGTCCGCCTCGCCGAGCGCTACCTGCGCCTGTCGAAAAATAGCCGCAGGAATTTGCTCCGGATCCTCCGGCATCATCCCGCCGGTGTCCACGATCTCCAAATCCTGGCCGCGCCACTCAGCCGCGCCATAAATGCGGTCGCGCGTGATGCCGGGCTCATCGCCGACGATGGCCCGGCGGGAGCGGGTGAGCCGGTTGAAGAGCGTGGATTTGCCGACGTTGGGCCGGCCGACGATGGCGACGCGTAGCATGGTGCCGGGGAGGGGGAGAGTCGGGCGCGTCCCCGGGCGCGCGACCGGCGGCCGGGCTCCGAGCCCCGCCGTCGCGGCGGCTGTCCGGGGCGGGCTTTCTTGCGGCTGCGCTTGGGACCGCGGAGGTGCGGACCGCCGCCGAGGGCCTCGCAACGGCGGCCGGGTGCCTATGAGGCCACTTTCGCCAACTGCGCCTCGTCCACGTCGAAGTTCGACCACACGTGCTGCACGTCCTCGTGGTCTTCCAGCGCCTCCAGCAGCCTGATCGTCTGCTCGGCCTCCCTGCCCTCGACCTTGACATAGTTGCCCGGAATCATCGCCAGCTCGGCATTCTCCGGTTCCAAGTGCTTGGCCTTGACGGCCTCCAGCACCGGCTCGAAACGCTCCGGCGGGGTGAGCACTTCCCAGCTGGCGCCATCGTCCTTCAGGTCCTCGGCGCCGGCGTCCAGCACCAGCGCCATCAGGTCGTCCTCGCCGATAGCCGCCTTGCCGATGGAAATGGTCCCTTGCTTGTGGAACAACCAGGCCACGCTGCCGGCCTCGCCCAGATTGCCGCCGCCCTTGGACAGCAGGTGCCGCAGCTCGCTGACGGTGCGGTTGCGGTTATCGGTGGTCACCTGCACCAGCATTGCCGCGCCGCCGGGTCCGTAGCCTTCCAGCGTCAACTCCTCGTACTGCACGCCGGGCAACTCGCCCGTGCCGCGCTGAACGGCGCGCTTGATGTTGTCGGCGGGCATGTTCTCAGCCTTGGCCGCGAGGATGGCGGTGCGCAGCCGTGGGTTGCTGTCCGCGTCCCCCCCGCCGTTGCGGGCGGCGATGGTGATTTCCTTGATGATGCGGGTGAACTTGGCGCCGCGCTTGGCGTCAGTGGCGGCCTTTTTGTGCTTAATGGTCGCCCATTTGGAGTGTCCGGACATGCCAATTCCTTAGGGGTTGCGGCGGCGCCGGCCAGCGCCTCGCAATCCCGCATTATAGCAAACCGGACCGGGCCGTCTAGCAGGCCGCTGCCGAGCGGGGCCGGCCCGGCGCCGCTCCGGCGAAGCCGACGGGCGCCGGCGTCCTCGCCGCCATAATGCCCCGTGGCCTGCGGCCACCTCGGCTGGGGCGTGGCGGCCTCGCCTCGGCCGTGGGGTGGCCGTATCCAGGCGGCTGCAAAAAGGGAGGCGGAGCTGTTTTGGGCGGGGGAGCGGAGGTGGCGATGGGGCGGGAGCGGCGAACGGAAGGCCCAGGCGGCGCGCAGGTTGCAGCCGCCTCGGAGACGGCTGCTCCTCCCTACCGCAGCTAAGGCCAGTTTTCGAACGGGCGACGAGGGCAGTTCTTCACCGCCAGGACCAGGTCCCGGACCCTTGCCCGGCGCGCCAGCAACTCCTGCAGCAAGCCCTCCAGATGCTCGATTCGGCCGTACCAGGTGGGCGGGATCTCGGCGGCGGCTTGATAGACGGCTTCCGGATCCAACTGCTCCAGGCGCGAGAGCCAGGGCTCGAACGACGGCCATCCGGTCACGCCGCGATAGACGATATTCCGGCTGTAGACCCCGCGCAGGGGGCTGTCGGGGAAGTTCCACTCGCCGGCATTGAAGCAGAATCCCTGGTCAATCATGTAGACGCGCAGCGGCGCGGCGCGGGAGGCGCGGCAAAACACCACTTGGCGGCCGTTGCAGTTGCAGGTCCATTTGTCGAACAACAACATGCCGCGGAAGTCGGCTAGATTCTCGACCGTTTCCAGGGCCGCCTCCGGCAAGTAATCGTAGATGGGTTGCTGCGCGCCCGCAGCGGGGAGCCGGGAGCCGAATTGCAAGCCGGGGGCACAGCGCAAACTGTGGCCGGCTTGGCGAATGACCATTTCCGGCGAGGCGCCGACCAAGGCCATGGGCACGTCCACGATGGCCGGCTCGGGCACCGGCAGGCCCAACGCGCGAGCCAGTCGGGCCGCCAAGAGCTCATTGGCCAGCACCCGGGTGTGCTGGGGATTGTTGTGGAACTTCACGACATAGAAGCGGTTGTCGGAGGCGCGCAGCAGTTGGGACTGCGCCCCCCCTTTCATCGGCCGCACATGCTCAACCGCCGACAACAGCATGCGGGGCATTGTAGCGGTTTTTGGGCCCGGAGCTCGGAGCCCAGGGCCCAGCAACCGCTGGGCACGGCGCTTTGGGCGCACCGGCGCGGGGTGCTGGCCCAAGGGCTCGTCCGTGGCGCCGGGCGGGGTCAGTCCCGACGGTGGCGGTGCCGCAGCCCAGCGAGCGGCTTAAGAGAGCGGCTCTTCGGTGGCCGCAGGCGCGGCGTCCTCGTCGTCGGGAACTTCCGGCATGGGCGCGGCCATGCCCAGCTTGGCGCGGACATAGTGCGCCAGGCTGGCCAAATACACGGGCGGAAAATCCACCCCCGGGCGGCGCGCTCGAATCAACTCCAGGGCGGTCGGAAACTCATAGCCCAAGGCGCAAAGAATCGCCGCGCAGGTCAAAGGGGCGCGATGCATGCCAGCGGCGCAATGGACGTAGAGGCGGGCGGCGGGATCCTCGAAGGCGGCCAGGGCAAAGGCCACGGATCGGTCAAAGAACCCCAGCGGCTTGGGCTGGAAATCATCCTCGGTAGGGTTCCACAAGACCTGAATGCCAAAGGGCTCGGCGATCGGCTGGTCGTCAAACTCCGCCTGGACGTCAATCACGTGACTGAAGCCCAGGTCAGCGATGCGGCCCATGCGTTCCGGCGTCCAAATGCCGTCACCGACGGCCAGACGGTGGGTCAATGCGGAGATATCCACGGGGAGTTCAGGCTTGCATCCGCGCGCGGGAACGGGCACGCTGGAAACGGCTATCGGATAGGAATCGCTGGAGTTTCGCGGAGGCAGCCGGAATGGAAGACAGGATCCTGGGTGGCGGGATGCGCCGCCCAGAAGACATCGCCCTCGATTTGATGCGCTATATCGCCGAAACCACCGGCTACGGCAAAACGGCGGGCGGGGATGAACAGCATGCCGAAAAGCTGCTACAGCTCTATCGGCGGTGCGTGGCGGCAGTGCAACTCGGGGCCTGAGGCGCTCGCGCGGGCGCAATCCAGGACCGGCGCTGGGGCGATGCGCCTGGGCCAGCGTTGCCGCCTCTCCGGCGGGGCGAGCGGGACGGGCTGGGAAGCCTGCCCCACTCGCCCCGCCGGAGCGCCGATCCCCGGACCCTGATATGGGCTGCTGAGCAGCGGTTACTTCTTCTTCTTTCTGCGAGCCGCAGCGCGGGTTTTTGGCTTCGCCCGTCCGGCGCTGCGACTGCGCCGCGCCGCGGCGCGGCTCGCCACGGAGGCCCGGGCTTTGCCTTTGGCCTTGGGCTTGGCCCTGGTCTTAGCCTTGGCCCGGGGCTTAGCCTTCGTCCTGGCCTTAGCCTTAGCCTTGGGCTTGGCCTTGGCCTTGGCGCGGGCCTTTTTCCCCGCTGCCGCGCGCGCCCGCACGGCCGCCCGGCGCGGCTTGGCGCGGGGCTTTTTGGCGGCTGCTCGGATCGCCGGCTTGGGCTTGGCGGCCGCCGGCGCGGCGGGCTTCTCGGCAGGCACCGTGAGGATGACCTCTTCCTCCTCGTCAATCAGGTCGGCACCCGGCAGATCGTCGTCGCCTTCGTCCAAATCCGGGTCGTCTAGATCGTGATCGGTTAGGCTGAACCCCACCCCATCGTCTTCCTCATCGGGCGCACAGTAGATGCGCGGAGCGTTATCGTTCGTTGGCATGGTTCCTCGTTTCTGGTCCCCTGCGGCGTTCGGCCGCGCCGGGCGACCACAGAGGACGGTGAGCCGCGGAGGCTCTGCAAACGAGGATTTATCCTAGTCGCGGCGCCCGTGTCAAGGGGCGCACCGCAAGTAGGCGGGCGGACAGCGCGAAAGCCGGCCGTGAAGCGGCGGGAGCGACCGCGGGATTTGTGCCTTTCAGCCGACCGGCAGGTGCACCCAGAGCCAGTGTCCGGCCACCAGGCGGGATCCGCGCATATGGTTCCACTGGCGCAGGTCGCGTTCGCTGACCCCGAACTCGCGGGCAAGGGAGTACAGGCTATCGCCCCAGCGGATGCGGTAATGCATGGCGGTTTTGGACAGCACCACGCGCCCGGGCTGCACGTGGCGCGTGGGGATCACCACTTCCTCGCCGGCGGCCAGGACCGCATGCGGGTGGAGGTTGTTGACGGCTTCGATGGCCCGCACCGGCGTGTGGTAGCGGCGCGCCAGGCCATACACGGTGTCGCCCGCGCGAACCCGGTGGTAGCGCCACAGTACCCGCTTGGAGGGCGGGATGCGGTCCAGGGCGTGCTCAAAGCGGGCCAACGAATGGTCCGGTAAATGGAGGACGAAATCGGGCTGATTGGGCGTGGTCAGCCGGAGTAGGCTGGGATTCAGCTCGCGCATGGCCCGCAGTGGGACGCCGGCGCACTCGGCGGCCAGGCGCAAGTCCACCGGCGCGTGCAGCGTGACCTGATCGTCCACCAGCGGCGGATCCGACGCGAGCGCCTGCAAGCCGTACTGCGCGGGGTTCTTGGCCACCAGCGCCATGGCCAGGATGATGGGCACGTAGTTGCGGGTCTCCGCCGGTAGTACGCCCCGCTGGTAGAGCACCCAGAAATTGGCCGATCCAGTCTCCGCCACCGCCCGCCGAATGGTGCCCGGGCCGGCGTCATAGGCGGCCATGGCCAAATACCAGTCGCCGAACTCGTGATATAGGTGACGCAGAAAGCGGGCCGCTGCCAGCGTGCTCTTGGCCGGATCCTGGCGCTGGTCCACCCACCAGGACCGCTTCAAGCCATAATCCCGGGCGCGGCCGGGCATGAACTGCCAAATGCCGCGGGCGCCGGTGTCGGAGGTCGAATAGGGGTTGAAGCCGCTCTCCGCCTGGGCCAAGTAGATCAGGTCTTCCGGCACCCCAACTTGGCGCAGCGTGCGCTCGATCATGGCCCGATAGCGGCCCGCGCGGCGATAGGTCGCTCGCAAATATTCGCGGCCGGACGGGGTGCTGAAGTAGTGGATGTACTGGATAACCGGAGTCGTCACCTCCAGCGGCAGGTCGCCGCTGCGGTTGCGGATGCTGCGCTCGACGGCAGCGCGGGTGGCGGCGTCCACCGGGAACGTCAACCGGGCCAGCGATTCGATGGGCGCCGGTTGGGTCTGCTCGGTGAAGCCGTCGCCGGCTTGCAGGGCGGTCATCTCGAGCTGGTGGATGCGGTGCAGGAGGCTGCGGTATTCGGTTTCGAGGATCGGCTGCTGGGCCAGAGCATTGCGGCTCATGAGCAAGCGGTCCAGGGCCTGATCGAACTGGGCGCGGGCGGCGTCCAAGTCACCGCGGCGGTATAGGCGGAGGCCGGCGCGATAGTCGTTCTCACTGCGCGCCGCCAGGGCGGCGATGGGATCCCCCGCCGGCACCGCCACCGGCCGCAGGCTGCGCCCCGAGAACCGCGGCGGGGGTGCCGGTGTTGCCAGGACGGGGAGAGGTTGCGCCGCCAGGGCCGCGACGGCGGCCAATGGCGGAGGTGCGGGCGGCGCGAGGCTGAGGCGGGCGCGGCCCGGCGCCAGGCTACAGCCTGTAGCCAGGCTCAGCAGCAGCACGAGCAGCCCCAAGGCCGGCAACGGGCGCTCGCCGACGCGCAGGGCGTCTCCGAGTTGGCGCGAATGGAGGAAGGCAGACACGACGCTCAAGGGGCAGCCCGGCAGCAGGATGACCAGCAACTTACGTTCCACCATGCTAGCGGCCGGCCTGAGGTGGGTCAACCTGGCTACGCGGACAGGTGCCGATTCACTACTTTCGGTTCGCCTATCTGTGCCGGAAATGACACGCGCGCCAGCGGGAAAGAATTAGCCAGAGCGATTGTTATCTATGACTTACAGTAGTTGCGCGGCTTGCTCAACCAGTCGGCGGCGGAGGTCGCCGGGGATGTCGGTTTGCTGTTCCAGAGCCAAACTAGCGGCCTGCAGTTCGGCCCGGACGGTACCGGGCGGGCGGCCCGAGAGCATCGCCAGTTCCTCAATGGAAAAGCCCTCGAGCGCAAACAGGACCAGCTGTTCCCTTTGTTGGGCGGGCAGGCGTTGCAGTGCCGCAGCCAATAAAGTCACCATTTCGCTGGAATAAGCGATGTCCTCGGGCGTGGCCATGGTGGGATCCGGGGTCAGGTCCCCGACGGCGGCGTCGGCGCCCTCGCCGGGCGCGAAGAACTCATAATTCTGCTCCTCGCGCCGCACCTCATCGTCGCCCAGTTCGCGGTCCAAAGACAGCGCTGGCGCGCCGCCGTAGTCCTGCCCGGCGAGCGGCGCCAGACGGCGGATGGCGTTGACGGCCAGGAGATAAAACCAGCGGGGCGGAGCGGGATGGTTGCCGTCGCTGGCGGCAAGGGCCTCAACGATCATCTCATCAAGTACTTCGCGCGGGTCCAACTGCTTGGGCCTGATCTGGCCGAGGCGGGCGCGCAACTCCAGTTGCCGCTGAACGAACCGCTGGAGCGCATCCACGTTGGCGGCGATATAGCGGGAAAGATCCTGGCGCTCGGCTTCCCGATCCGGCGGCGCCGAGGGCAAGCGGTCGGGGCTGGGCAAGGTGCGCAGCGTGGCATGGCCGTTGCGGCCTTGTTCGGAGCGTAAGCGGTCTTTGTGGCGCTTGATTTGCTCGAGCAGATCTTCGCCGGCGGCGTGGAGCGCGGCTTGGCTGGTGGCGGCGGACTTCTCGGCGGCGAGCTGGCCGGTGGGCAGGTGGAGGTCAAGCGCGCAGCTATTGCCCTCGCGGGCGTTGTGATGGCTGAGGCGTCCGTGCAGGTGCACCAGTTGGGGCGAGAACATCACCAGCAAGCGGCCGATTTTTTGCTGCAGCCGCTGCAACTGGGATTCCAGTTCCGCACTCTTCGCCGCCTGCCAGGTGAACCGCGTTTCCATGGGCCCTCTCTCTAGCAATAGTATTGGTGCGGGCAGGGCGCAAAGCAAATACAGCGCCGGCGGTAGGTCCGCGTGCCGTGGTGCGGTCCTTACTCCCGCGATGCCACCGACCGGTTCGGGAACGCCGACGAGCGCGGGGCTTTGGTGATCGGGGACACGGGGTGGGATTCGGACGGGAACATTTTGTCCCGCGCCGCGTAATTTTCCTCGTCTGGCGCGTATATAGCCGTTGAGGCGCGCGCGGCGTTCCCATCCATGAGCTGGACCTTGCAACTGCGGCCGATTTGGGTCCGCCTGCGGCGCACGCCGGGGTTCACGGCCATTGCGCTGATCACCCTGGCGGTAGGCATTGGCGCCACCACGGCGGTGTTCAGCGTGGTGCAAGGGGTTTTGCTGTCGCCGCTGCCCTATCCCCACGCCAGCCGATTGGTGCAGCTACGGCTGTCGGTGAACCTGGTGGGGATGAAGTCGTTCCCGCTCGGGCCGACGGAATACCTGGTGTACCGCAGCCAAAGCCATGCGTTCCAAAGCCTCGGGGTGTATCAGTCGGATTCGGCCGCGGTGACCGGGCATGGGCCGCCGCGGCAGGTGCCGGCGATGGATCTCACCGGCGGCGTGTTCCGGGCTTTGCAGGTGCAGCCGGAGCTGGGGCGGCTGTTCGACAGCCATGATGATCAATCGAGCGCGACACGGACGGTGGTGCTCAGCAACGCCTATTGGCGCCGGTGGTATGGCGGACGGCGTTCGGTGATCGGGCGGACCCTGGTTGCCGATGGCCAGGCGCGGGAAATCATCGGCGTGTTGCCGGC
>JBOGKW010000077.1:0-14546 GCA_050746205.1 Terriglobales bacterium
TGTAGATGGTCTCCAAATGCACACCGACTGCCTTGGCCGGCGAAAGCGGCGTGGGATTGATGGCCGGCGGCTGGACGCCGGCCGTCGCTTGGCCGCGAGCGAAGGGTACGGTGGCGAAGCCGGCGATGGCGAGGCACAGCGCGAGCGCCCCGCAGGACCGGCGGCGGGCCCGCGGGAGCGCCGATGCTAGGCGCAGGCGCGCCGTGGGGCCAGGCGGGGGCAACGCCGGCCCCGCGGTGGCCGAGGGCCAGCGGGGGCGTCGCACGCCGTCCGATGAGCGCGGCAGGTAAAGGGCCACTTACACCTCCAGGATTACGGGCAAGATCAATGGGCGTTTGTTGGTCTGTTTTTGCAAGAACCGCTTGAGGTCGCGGCGGATCTTTTCCTTCATTAGCGAGCCGTCCGTACGTTCCTCGCCGCTGGAGGACTCGATGGTCTCCCGAACCAGGGCCCGGGCCTTGCCCAGCAGGCCATCGGCCAACTCTGGGCTAATGAAGCCGCTGGTGACAATCTCCGGCGGCGTCTGCATGCGGCCGGTCTGCGCGTTGACGGCGACAATGGGCAGTACGATGCCGTCGGCGGCGATGTGGCGGCGGTCGCGAATGACCACATCCTCGACCAGTTCATCGGCGCTGCCGCCGTCAATCAGCACCCGGCCTACCGGGGCCGTGTCCACGCGCGTGAGGCGTTGGGCATCGAGTTCTAGCACCTCACCGTCCTGCGCCAGGTGCGCCTCCAGCTTGGGAATACGGAGGCTGCGGGCAAGGGCGGCGTGCTGGCAGAGCTGGCGGTACTCGCCATGGACGGGAATGAAGTGGCGGGGGCGCACCAGGCCGATCAGCAGCTTGAGTTCCTCCTGGCTGGCGTGGCCGGAGACATGCACCGGCGCTCCCTCGGCATCCTCATAGATGACCTGCGCTCCGCGCCGATAGAGATGGTCAATCATGCGGTAGATCTGCTTTTCATTGCCGGGGATGATGCGGGATGAAAGCACCACGGTGTCGCCCGGGGCGATTTCAACGGTGCGGTGACTGTTGACCGCGGCGCGGGCCAGGGCGGAGGCGGGCTCGGCTTGACTGCCGGAGATGACGGCGACGGTTTGTTCCCGTGGCGCCCCGCGCAGGTCGGAGGGGCGCAGCAGTAAGCCGTCGGGGATCTCCAGGTATCCCAGGCGATGGGCGATCTCGGTATTGCGCTCCATGCTGCGGCCGACGAAGGCGACCTTGCGGCCGTACTCCCGCGCCATCTCCAGGGCCAACTGGATGCGATGGATGGAGCTCGTGAAGCAGCAGATGTACAGGCGGCCGGCGGCTTGACTGAAAATATCGTCAAAGCGCGGCCGGACGGCCAGTTCGCTGGGGGTGTGCCCACGGCGGTCCACGTTGGTGCTGTCGGCCAACAGCGCCAGCACCCCGCGGCGCCCGTAGTCGGCGAATTTGTGCAGGTCGAACGGGTTGTTGTCGGAGGGGGTGGGATCAATCTTGAAGTCGCCGCTGTGGATGATGACTCCCGCCGGCGTGGTGATGGCGATGGCGCAGGCGCCGACAATGCTGTGGGTGACGTGAATGTATTCGATCGAGAAGGGGCCCACCTGGAAGGGTTCGCCGGGGCGCACCACCGTGCGGCGAGCGGTGGCGAGCAGGCCATGCTCCTCCAGGCGGGCCTCGACCATGGCCAGCGTGAAAGCGGTGCCGTAGACGGGCGCGGGCACGTCATCCAGCACGTAGGGCAGGGCGCCAATGTGATCCTCATGCGCGTGCGTCAGCAGGATGGCGCGGACCTTCGGGCGGTTTTCGATGAGGAACGAAACGTCGGGAACGACGATGTCCACGCCGAGCAGTTCCGGCTCCGGAAACATGAGGCCGGCGTCCACCACGACGATGTCGTCGCCATAGCGAATGGCCATCATGTTCAGGCCGAATTCGCCCAGGCCGCCGAGGGGGATGATCTGTAATTTAGGTGGCACCTTACTATTCTAAAGTTGAACCCGCTGTTTGCAGGGCGCGGAACAGCCGCCACAGGGTGGGGGCCGGGCATTGCTCGGCGCGCACCCCGGCGGCCAGTCCGCAGGCCGCGAAGGCGGCGGGGATGGCGGTGGGGGAATAGGCGGCCTTGAGATTATTGGCCAGGCGTTTGCGCTTCTGGGCAAAGGCTAGGCGTAGGAATGTCAGAAATGCCTCACGCGCCTTGGTTTCGGTGGTGGGCGGGTCCACCGGCTCGAGCCGCACCAGGCTCGACCACACTTGGGGCCGCGGATGGAAGGCGCCGGGGGGCAGGTCGAAAAGGCGCACGGGATGGCTGAAAAACTGCGCCGCCGCCGACAGGCGGCCGAACCCGGGGCCGGGGACGGCGGTCAGGCGGGCGGCGATCTCCTGCTGCACCATGACCGTGGCGCCGCAAAAAAGTTCCCTGCACCTGAAGTAGCGGAGCAAGATCGGCGCGGTGATGTAATAGGGGAGGTTGCCGAACAGCCGGCAGGGTCCGGGCGGGGCCGCCAGCGCCCGCCAGTCCAAGGCCAGAATGTCCGCCTGAAGAACCTGAACGCGATCCTGGCCGGCGAAGCGCTGGCGCAGGCCGGCGGCCAGCGCTGGGTCAATCTCGACCACGGTCAACTGACACCCGCTCCCGGCCACTAGGGCCGACAGTTCGCCGGTACCGCCGCCGATCTCGATGAGGTGCTCCCCCTCGCGCGCACCCACAGCCCCAGCGACGCGCTCACGCCAGGCGGCGTCGGCAAGGAAGTGTTGTCCCCAAGGCGCGGGCATGGCTAGCGGGGCGAACCGCCGCGCCGCCGGGCGCGTGTGGCCTGCCGCGCTATCGGTTTAGACGTGCTTATCAATCGCGCGCTTAAGGACATCCTTCGAGACGAAACCGACGATCTGCTCCTGCACCTGTCCGCCCTTGAAGAGCAACAGCGTGGGAATGCCCTGGACGCGATATTGGGTCGGCACGGAGGGATTGTCATCCACATTCATTTTGCCGACCTTGATCTTGCCCGCTAACTCCGTTGCCAGCGCCTCGACGTGCGGGGCGATTTGGCGGCAGGGACCGCACCAGGGCGCCCAAAAGTCCACCAGCACGGGTTGATCAGCCTTCAAGACTTCCTGCGCAAAGCTGGCGTCGGTCAGTTCAGTGATGTTCGCGGCCATGTGGGTCTCCTAGCAACATTCTATTTGATGCTCGGGAGGCGGATTGGTCGCAAGTGGCCGGGGCGCCAGGCGCCGGGGCCAGGCGAGCCAAGGCGCAGCCGGCGGGAGGCGGGGAGCGGGCCGGCGAGGCGCCCGTTCGCGGCAACTTGGAGAGGCCCCGAGAGCCCGCGGGCGTCCGTTGCAGGCCGTCCCACCCCAGCAATCCCTGGTGCATGCTGGGGGCCCCGGCAAAGCCCAGCCGCAGCGACCAGCCGGGGCGTCCAGAATACGGCGGCTGAGCCGCTCCCTCTTTCGCGAGCCCCGCTAAAATCCCTGGCGGCGCAGTTGCCTCAGGCCCAGGGGGCGGCTTGGGGGAAGGGCGGCCGTCGGGGTGGCCATAACCGCGCCGGTCAACCGAGCCAAATAGCGAGCTACCAGATCTACCTCCACGTTGACGGCGGAGCCGGGGTGGAGGCGACCCAGGTTGGTGTGGCGCCGGGTGAAGGGAATGATGGCGAACTCGGCGCGATCCCCAGCCAGCGCGGCCACTGTCAAGCTGACCCCTTCGACCGCTAAGGAGCCCTGAGTGGCGACGAAGGGCAATAAGGGCAGTGGCACGCGCACGGCCAGCCGGCCGCGCTCCCGGCGACCGGCGGCGACGACGAAGCCGACGCCGTCCACATGGCCTTGGACAATGTGGCCGCCGAGCGGCTGGCCGGCGCGCAGCGGCAGTTCCAGGTTCACCGCCTCACCGGCGCGCAGTTGCGCAAAGCGAGTGCGGCGCAGCGTCTCGGCGGCAAGGTCGGCGATGAAGGCGGCGCGGCCGGCGCCTTCCGAGGTTAGTTCGGTGGCGGTCAAGCAGCAGCCGCTGACGGCGATGCTGTCGCCCCTCTCGACGCCGGCCAGGAACTGCGCGGGCGCGGTGACACGCAGCCGGACCCCGCCGCGACGACGGGTAAGTTCCGCCACTTGGCCCACGGTGGCAATGATGCCGGTGAACATGAGGGGTCAATCCTCCGCGTAGGGATCTGTCAGCAGGCCTTCGACGGCGAAGTCAGGGCCAAAGCGGTGCAAGGTTAGGTCGTGCAGCGCCATGGCTTCGCGGATGGTGGCGAAGCCAGCGCCAGCGGCAAAGGGAACGCCAGCGGCCCCGGCCAATAGCTTCGGGGCGTAATAAAGAAACACGCGGTTGACGGCGCGCATTTGCAGCAGCATGCCGTTGACGACGCTGCCGCCTTCGACAATCAGCGAGGTGATATCCCAGGCGCCGAGCCGCGCCAGCACCTGTTCGGGATCGGGGCGGCCGCCCCATTGCGCGGAGGCGGCGGCCGGCGCCACGGTTTCGACGCGCACGCCGGCCGCTTGCAGTTGGGCCCGCTTGCGGTCATCGGGCCGGCTGCAAAACACCACCACGTCCTGCCGCGCGGTGCGGACCAGGCGCGCGTCGAGCGGCAGGCGAAGTTGGCTGTCCAAGATGACCCGCAGCAGCGGGCGGCGGCGCTCCTGCCCGGTGCGGTCGGTTAGCCAGGGATTGTCCGCCAACACCGTACCCACGCCGACCATCACGGCGTCCTGCTCATGGCGCAGTTGTTGGACGTGCCAGCGGGCGGCTTCACTGGTGATCCACTCATGGGTGCGCGTGCCGTCGCTGCTGGCCGTGGGCGGGGCGGCAATCTTACCGTCCAGCGTCATGCCCGCCTTTAGCGTCACGAACGGCCGCCGGTGGCGAATCCAGTGGGCGAAGCCTTGGTTCAACTGTCGCGCCTCCTCGGCCCGGCACCCGACCTCAATGGCAATGCCGGCCTGGCGCAACCGCTCTAGCCCGCGGCCGGCCACCAGGGGATTGGGGTCGGCGATGGCCGCCACCACGCGCCGAACACCCGCCGACACCACGGCTTCGGCGCAGGGCGGAGTGCGGCCCCGATGGCTGCACGGCTCCAGGTTGACGTACAGGGTTGCCCCGCGCGCCCGCTCGCCGGCCTCCGCCAGCGCCAGAGCCTCGGCGTGCGAAGGGTCGTCATAGCGATGAAAACCCCGGCCCACCACTACTCCGTCCCGCACCACCACCGCCCCTACTCTGGGGTTGGGGGAGGCGAGGGCGGTCCCCTGCGCCGCCAGGGCCAGGGCCTGGTTCATGAATTCGTCGTCGTCCGGTGTCGGCGCCATGCGCTGGAGTTCCCATTGTAGACGGGTGAGGTTAGCCGCGAATTGTCATCCGGTGCCCCTCGGCGCGTCAGACCCCGGGCGGGAGGGAGCGCGGCGAGCGTTTAGATTCAGTGGCTTAGAGCGCGCGCACGGTGGCGCTTAAATTGCTTTCATCAAGCGTATGACCCGGCGACGCAATGGGCGGCGACCACCTGCCCGCGGCTTCTCGTTGATTGAGCTGCTGATCGTGATAACGATCATTTTGATCATTGCCGCCATCGCCATCCCGAAGCTGATATCGGTCAAAGAGGTGGCCAACGAAGCCGCGGCGGTGTCGGACATGCACGTCATCCAAGTCGCCGAGACGGCCTACGTCGGTGCCTATGGCGGCTTCAGCGCCACATTGGCCGACCTTGGCGGCACGCCCGGAAACCTGCCCACGGCCACTGCGGCGCAACTGCTGAACTCCGATCTGGGCGAAACCTCGCCGCAGTCGGACGGCTACGTGTTCACCTACGCCCCGCAAGGGATCACGCCAGTTCAACTGTTCACGATCAACGCCGATCCGGTGCTGGTCGGCGTCACGGGTGTCCGGCATTTCTTCAGCGATCAATCCGCCGTGGTGCGCTGGAACGTAGGTGCTCCGGCCAGCGTGACGGACCCGGTACTCTAGGCCGGCATGGGGCCGTGCGTTCCTTGATGCCTGTGCGCAAGTCCGGGGCGGAGGCGGCGGTGGGTCCGTATACTGGAGCTAGCTGGCGGGCGCGTTGGTTACGCCTGCGTTTGTGTCGCAATGCTCGCGGTTGAATGCCTTGATCTGACGAAGGATTTTCGCGCCGGTTTTTGGCGTTCCCGCCCGGTGCGGGCCCTGGACCATTTGTCCCTGCGAATTGAGCCGGGGGAGATTTTCGGTCTGTTAGGCCATAACGGGGCAGGGAAGACCACGACGCTGAAGCTATTGCTGCGCCTGATCTTTCCTACGAGCGGCGAGGCGCGCATTCTCGGCCAGCCGGCTGGCGCGACGGCAAGCCAAATCGGCTATTTGCCCGAGAACCCGTATTTTTACGATTATCTCCGCTGCCGGGAACTGGTGGAATATTTCGCCGAACTGGCGGGCGTGCCCGCGCGCCAGCGCCGGCAGCGTGCGGCCGAGGCGTTGGGGCGGGTGGGCATGGCGGCCGCGGCGGAGACGGCGCTGCGCAAATGCTCCAAAGGCATGGTGCAGCGCGTGGGGTTGGCGCAGGCGATCGTACACCGGCCGGCGGTGTTGTTTTTGGATGAGCCGATGAGCGGGCTAGATCCCCTCGGGCGCCGCCAGGTGAGGGAGTTGATTTTGGAGTTGAAAGCAGGCGGCGCGACGGTGGTGTTTTCCACCCATATTCTTTCCGACGCGGAGCAACTCTGCGACCGCGTGGCGATTTTGCGCCAGGGCCGGCTCGCCGGCCAGGGAGCGCTGGAAACGCTGCTGGCCGGAGAAGTGGACCGAGTCGAGGTTGGCTTCACCCAAGGTGGGGCGGCGCGGCACCGCGTCGTGGCCAAGGCCGACCTGTGGCAGCAGCTGGACCAGTTGCGCGCCGCCGGCGCCACGATCGCCGCGATTACGCCCCTGCGGCGCAGCCTGGAGGAGATCTTTTTAGCCCCGGGCACGGCTCCGGCGGCGGCCCCTCCGGAGGGCGGGGAGGCCCCCAGCCGCACCGCCGGGCGGGCAGTGGAGGCGGGTCGGTGAACGCCACGGCCGCCGTCGCCCGCAACGCCTTCCGTGAGGCCATTCGCGACCGGGTTCTGTTCAGCCTGGTGTTTTTCGCCGTGCTGATGGTCGGCGCAGCGGTGTTGTTCTCGCAGATGTCGTTTGGCATCAGCGCCGAATCGTTGGTCAACTTCAGCCTGGCGGCGATCACCGCCTTGGGCGTGATCCTGGCCGTGTTCTTGGGCAACCAGTTGGTATCGAAAGAGATCGAACGGCGCACTCTGTACACGCTGCTGGCGCACCCAGTGCGGCGGAGCGAATTTCTGCTGGGTAAGTTTGCCGGGCTGGCGGCCACGGTGGCGGTCAATTGCGGCCTGATGGGTGTGGCGCTGCTGTTAGCGTTGGCCTATGTCCTGCCGGGCCATTGGGCGGCGGGCGAGGCGGCGGTGATCGCGGCGCTCTATTTGATCCTGCTGGCGTTGGCCGTGCTGACCGCGCTGGCACTGCTGTTTTCCTGCTTTGCCTCACCGGTGATGGCGGCCCTGTTCAGCCTAGCGCTATTCGTCATCGGCAACTTTGACCAGAATCTGCGGCAACTGGGACGTACGGCGCATAGCTGGCTGGGCGGTCACGCAGCTATCGCGGTGGCCGCCGTGCTGCCCAATTTCGGCGCCTTCAATGTGGCCGCCGCGGCGGCGCATTTCCAAACCATCGCCTGGCGGCTGATTGGCCTAGACACGGCCTATGCAGCCATTTACTCCGCGGCGGCTTTGGTGATCGCCGGCGCCATCTTTGCCCACCGGGATTTGAAGTAGCCGCCGTGAACGGCCACCGCAACATCTGGATTGCCGTGGTGCTGGCGCCGGCGCTGCTGGCGGCGGCATTTTATCTCCAGCGGCGGGCGGCGCGGGCGCTGCCCAACGTGGCAAACGGCGGTCCGGCGGCGCCGACGCTGCGTATGGCGCGCACGATGTTCCTGGGCTACAACGGCCTGGCGGCGGATATCTACTGGACCGAGGCAATCCAATATTTTGGCTCCCGCCATCTGGCGCGGTCCAGGACTTATCCGCGCTTGGCGCCGTTACTAAACCTCAGCTACCGCCTCGATCCCGATCTGTTGCCGGCGGCCGAATATGGGGCCTTTTTCCTTGCGGACCGCCCGCCCTTCGCCGCGGGCGAGCCACAGGCGGCGGTGGCGCTGCTGCGGCGCGCCATTCACCGCCATCCCCAGAGTTGGCGGCTGTATTACGACCTGGGATTCGTCTACGCCCTGAATCTGCATCAGCCGCGACAAGCAGCACAGGCATTCCTAGCGGGCTCCAAGGTCCATCCCACCAATCCGGCGATGGCTGTGCTGGCGGCGGATTACTTCTCGCAGAGCAATCAGGCGCGCCTGGCGGCGGCGCTGTGGTCGGAGATGTATCAGCACGCCCCCAACGCTGACCTACGCGCCAATGCACTGGACCATTTGCAAGCTATCCGCGCTCATGCCGATATCCGCGCCCTGGAGGACCTGGCGGCCGCCTACCGGCGGCGCTATGGGCATGGGCCGGCATCGTGGAACGCGCTCATTGCCATCGGTGCGCTGCGCCGCCCGCCCCTCGACCCACAGGGCCATGCCTATGTCCTGAAACCGGGCGGCCGGGTCACCCTGGACCCAGCCACCCACATCTATTCCTTTAACCGTACGCAGTAGCGCGCCCGCAGCCATGCCCTGCGCCTTCCTGCCTGTCCGCCGGGAGTTGCTCGGCGCCAGCCGGCCCGTCTAGGGGGCTGTTGACAAGCCTCCCGGGCGCCGTGGGATAGGCGTCCCCGGCGACCGGTTTTCGCCAAAGCAGGCGCTGCGGCGGCGCATGTCGCCGTGATCCTGTACGCCACGAAGCTTTTCGACAGACCTCTAGGCCGCCCGCCGGTGGTGCCAGGCGGCGGACACTCTGTCCGCCGCGTTGCGGCCGGCGCGCAATGCGGTGCGGCGCACCTTGGGCGCCAGCCAGGCGGCTACGGCCAGAGCGGCGCCGGCCAGTACCGCGCCGGCGTGCTGATTCAGCCGGAGCTGATAGCTGCGCGGGCTGGAGCGGTCGGAAAAGCGGCCGCGGGCGCCGTGGTCGCCGGCCACCGGCGCGAATAGATTATCCGGCTGGTTGGGGTCGCTGGGCTGCGGCGTCTGCTGGCTGGCATAGCCGGTCTTGCCTAAATACCGGTCCAGCAGGCCAGCGGCGATCTTGTTGCCCTCCACTGCGAGGACGGTCGAGCCGCCGACCAGGGTTTGCCGCCGGCGCGGGTGCAGAGCCGCGTGAACGACCGCCGCGGCCGCGACCTCGGGCTGATAAATGGGTGGCACCGGTTGCGGGCGTCGGGGCATGCGGTTGCGGACCCAATCAAATTGGGGCGTGTTGAGCGCAGGCATATGCACCATGGTCACCCGCACCCCGCTATGCTCGTGGAGCAGCTCGCAGCGCAGGCTCTCGGTGAAGCCGACCAGCGCATGTTTGGCCCCGCAGTAGGCGGCTTGCAAAGGAATCGAGCGAAAGGCCAGCGCGGACCCCACCTGCACGATGACGCCCGCGTCGCGCGGAACCATGCGCCGCAGCGCCGCCATGGTGCCGTAGGCGGCGCCTAGATAGGTCACTTCGGTGACGCGGCGAAGCTCCTCTGGGCGCAGCTGGAGCACCGGCGCAAAAACCGAGGTCATGGCGTCATTCACCCAAATGTCCAGTGGTCCAAATGTGCTTTCCACCGCTTCGGCGGCGGCTTCCACCTGTTCGGGATCAGCGATGTCCGTGGGAATGGCCAATGCCTCCCCCCCCGCCGCCTCGACTTCCCGCCGCGCCGCGTCCAAGCCGTCCCGCCCGCGGGCCAGGAGCCCGATGCGCGCCTTGCGCCGCGCAAACGCCCTCACCACCGCCCGGCCCACGCCAGCTGAAGCGCCGGTCACCACCACTACCTGACTTTTGGCCATTCCCACCTCACCTGCGCTTAGATTCTTTGCGCGGGGACTAGGGGATGTCCGGACCTCCAGCGCCGTGGCCTGCCAACCCGCGAATTGAGATCGGCAACTGCTCCGAATGGGGGCTTCCAAGGACGGACGGCTCGGCCGCCGGACCGCATGGGGCTAGGGCTGTGCCGGAGCGAAATCAATCTTGTGGCGGATGGGGTCTACGCGATCCACGAGAACCTCCAAGCGATCGCCCAGCTTGTAGCGGCGCTTGGAGCGCTCGCCAACCAGCTCACGGGCGCCGGGGCGCAACACATAACGGTCATCCTCCAGAGCGGAGAGGGGCACGAAGCCTTCAATGAACAGGTCTACCAGCTCGACAAAGAAACCAGCTTTCGTGACATGCAGAATCATGGCGGCGAACTGCTGGCCCAGCCGCTCCTCCATGAAGCGGACTTTTTTCCAGTCCATCAGCTCCCGTTCGGCTTCATCGGCCCGGCGCTCGGCTTCGCTGCTCTCCGCCGCCATCACTTGGAGCGCTGCGGCCTCGTAAGGGCCAACAGGGGCGCCCGCAGGTCCGGCCGCGGCAGGCCGCCACTGGCCATCGGCCTGTAGTTCCATCCGTGCGCCGCCGGGCGGCAGGATGGCTTTCAACACGCGATGAACCAACAGATCGGGGTAACGGCGAATGGGAGAGGTGAAATGGGTATAGATGGGCGCGGCCAGGGCGAAGTGGCCGGTGTTGGTGGCGCTGTAGCGCGCCTGCTGCAGCGAGCGCAGCATGAGGTAGCTGACAATACGTTCCTCCGGCTTTGCCGCCAACTGATCGATCAGGCGCTGATAGTGCCGCGGGGTAATCTCGACGGCCTCGCCGCTGGGCACCAGTTCCACGCGAATTTGCCCGCGCACGCGCCGACGGATGCGGCGCATGGGCACGGCGACGTTGAGCGTGTAGCCGAAGCTGGCGGCGACCTCCTCGAACTCGGCCACCTTGCGAGGGTCAGGCTTTTCGTGGATGCGATAGAGCGCGGGGACGGCGTGGCGCTCCAAGTGGCCGGCCACCGTTTCATTGGCGGCCAGCATGAACTCCTCGATAATGCGGTGGGCGACGTTCCGCTCGGATTTGACGATCGAGCGCATCAGGCCAAACTCGTCGAAGGCGATCTCCGGTTCCGGCAGATCAAAATCAATCGAACCGCGTTCCCGCCGCCTTTGGTTGAGCACGCGCTCCAATTCCAGCATCAGCGGCAAGTCGGCGCCGCCCGCGCTCCCATCGGTCGGTTCGGATCCGGACAAGATCGCGTTGACGGCCGTATAGGTCATGCGCTGCGCCGAGCGGATGATGCCGGACGTCAGCTCATAGCGTTGGAGCCGCCCGGTGGCGCTGAACTCCATAATGCAGCTCAGCACGAGGCGCTCGGTTTGGGGGCGGAGGCTGCATAAATCCGTGGAAAGCTCGATGGGCAACATGGGCACGGCACGGTCGGGAAAATACACCGAAGTGCCCCGCAGCCGCGCCTCGCGATCCATCGCCGAGCCGGCGCGGACGTAATGCCCGACGTCGGCGATGTGCACCTGGAGCTCGAAGTCGCCGTTTGGACGGCGGCGGACGAAAACTGCGTCATCGAAGTCCCGCGCCGTTTCGCCGTCAATGGTCACGATCGGCAAATCGCGGAAATCCCGACGCTGGGCCACTTCCTCCGCAGGCAGCACGGCCGGCGCCTGTTCGGCGTCGGCCAGGACCTCCACGGGAAAGCGGTGCGGCAGGTGGTATTTGCGGATCATGATCTCGACGTCAATGCCGAAGTCCTCCCGCCGGCCGAGGACCTCGATCACCCGCCCCTTGGCCTCGGTCTGCGGCGTCGCGTAGTGGACAATCTCGGCATCCACGACCAGACCCTCGAGGCTGGGGTCGCCCGCTCGCGCGTGGAGCACCGGGCGCGGGCGCCGCGCCTCAGTCCCTAACACGCGATGGCGCTCGGCGCGCTCGATGCCGCCGCCGGACCGCAGCTCGGGAGGCAGGCCGCCGGGCGGAATGAGGACCCGCTCGCGGAGCCGCTCATCGTAGGGTTGGACGTAATAGACCGCCAGACCCGCCGCGTAGTGCAACTCGCCGACGATGCTGGCATGAGCGCGGTGCAACACGCGCACAACCTGGCCCTCGGCGCGGCCTTCCGCCGAGCGGCGGAGGATGCGTACGGTTACGGTGTCACCGTGCATGGCGCCGCCTAGGAAGGGCGGCGGAATGAACACATCCCCCTGGACTTTGGCCGTTATTGCCCCCTCCCGCGGCAGCACAAACGCAAATCCCTCCCGGTGGACGCTGATCCGTCCGGTGACCGACCCCGGTGTGGCGGAGCCGGAACCGGAGCCCTCCCAAACGGAGCCTGGTTTGGCCGGCGCAGTGGCAGGCTGGCCGCGCGTCGCACCCGCCGAGGCCGGTATCTCATAGGCGTGCTGCGCTGCCACCAGCCGCCGCGCCCGCACCAGCTCCGTCAGCATGGCCCGCAGCGCAGCCCGCTCGCCGGATTTGACGCGCAACTCCCGCAGCAACTGCTTGAGCGTCGCCCGCCGGTGCGGCAGGCCTTCGATGTGGACGAGCAACTGCTGCGCATTGACCATCCCGCTCAGTCTAACCGGGGCGCCGCAAGCCGGAGCTTCGCCCAGAGCGACGGAAAGGTCATCCACGCCAGCCATCCGTGATGGGGGAACGGCGGCCCGGTCGGCCCCCGTCCAGCGGATCTAGCGCCTCTTGGCGCGTTGCCGCCGAACCGGCGGGGGCGTGCGCGGCGCCAACACGCTGGCTGCGGCCACGCTGGCAACCACGGCAGGGCAACTCCCCCGTCCGTTGCGCGGCGGTGCGCAGCTCATTGATCGCGCTCTACCTCTCGGAGCAACAGCACCACAGAATGCGCAAGCGCAACGTCGGCGAACGGCAGTCCTTCGGGTGTTTTGGCCTTCACGGACACCTGCTCCGGCGCCAGGCCTAGAGCCGTGGCCAGACTCTGCTGCATGGCCGCGCGGTGGGGCGCAAGTTTGGGGGCTGCCAAGATGACCGTGCTATCCACATTGGCGATGCGCCAACCGGACTCGGTCGCCATGACCCGCGCCCGCTGAAGGAACAGGAGGCTGGAGGCATTTCGCCAGCGCTCCTCGTTGGGGGAAAAGTGCCCGCCGATATCCCCGGCTCCCAGTGCGCCGAGGATTGCATCGCAGACCGCATGGGCCAGCACATCGCCATCGCTATGGCCTGCCAGGCCGCGGTCGTGGGGAATCTCCACGCCGCCAAGCCACAATTTGCGGCCAGAGGCGAAGGCATGCGAATCCCACCCCTGCCCAACGCGCATTGTTACCATGGTTTTGGCCCGCAGCGCTTGGCACGATCTAAGCGCTAGACCCCAGGCCCAGGCGAGGATCCGCTGCCGCCGGTCGGCGGGTTGCTCGGGCTGGCCGCCGCCGGTGCGGTGCTCGGCGTGGTGGCCGGCTTCTGGCCGGACTGCAGCTTCTGGACCGTCTTGGTCGCAATGCCCGGATGCAGGACTTCCGTCGGCGCCAGCAGGCGGTGCGCAAGCTTGCGCGGCACCGGGACGTCGCGATGGATCTCCGCGGCCAACATCTGCTTGGCTTGCAGCGCATCCAGTTGGTTCGGTGTCAGCGTCGTGAGGTCCTTATCCGGCGGATCGGCGCCGGCGACCTGGCCATTGACCACGTCCTGTCCCTGCGCGCCGCTATAGTCGTTGGCGGTGGTAGCGGTGGGAGTCGAAACGTTGTTGGGATCCACGAACCCACCGGTTGGCACCGATTGAAACGCCAGGGGCCCGGTGGTTCCGCCGCTGGGCGTCGCTTGCTGCGGCTTACCGGCGAGGGCGGCGATCTCGGCGTTCTCGTTTCCCGCGCTGGAGGGGTTTTGTAGCAAGGGGTTGCCGACCTTGTCGGCCCACGCCAGTTGCTTGAGCGGTCGGCCATGCAGCATCCCGGTCCAGCGATCCCAGCGGTCCAACTCGCCCCGACCGGCGATCTCCGCCCGATTGAAGGCGATGGCCTCCGGCGTGGGCGTCGGGACGGGCTTGTGGTAATACGCCAAGGCGCGCTTGGCCCACGGCACCTCGGGGCTGAGGGGATAGCGTTCTATCAGCCGCGTCAGATAGATTTGGGCTTGGCGGAAATCGCCTATGGCATTTTGCTTAAACAGGGTGTGGTAAATCCCCTTGGGGGTGTTCCCTTGGGCCCAGGAGTAACGGCTGGACGTGATCAGGTAGGATCGCGCCAGCATGGCCATGGCCTCGTCGCCGTGGCTGAATAGCGGATAGTTCTTGAGGACCTGGCGGAGGCGGTCTTGCTCGGCCCGGTAGTTGCCCGTGACCGCGTAATATTGCCCAACGCGGAAGATGCCCTCGGCCAGCACCTCATCCGTCTCCCGCAGCATCTGCAGGGCCTGCTTGCTCATCAAGCCGGTGGGGTAGGCGCGCAGAAATGCCTTCAGGTCCCGCTGCGCGTCCAGCGCCTGAGTGGGATCCCGGTCGGGCTTTTGGATCTGCCGGAAATGAATGGTCGCGATGCGCAATTGTGCCTCACGCGCCTCCGGCATGTTGGGGAAAAAGGTGATGAAATCGCGGTACTGGGCTTCCGCCTGCGCCAAGTTCGAGGCGCC
>JBOGKW010000078.1:0-14226 GCA_050746205.1 Terriglobales bacterium
CGCGGCTGGCCGCATTGCGGCCAGCCGCGTTTTTCTTCGTAGTAGGACAGGCGTCCCGCCTGTCTGCCCCGCAAGGCGGCTTCCTTGCCCGGCAGCCGAGACGGCTGCCCTACGGGGGCTGCGCGGAGCCGACCGTAGGACAGGCGTCCTCGCCTGTCTGCCTCCGCAAAGCGGCTTTCTTGCCCGGCAGCCGGACGGCTGCCCTAAGCGAGCGGCAGGGAGACGAACGTAGGACAGGCGTCCTCGCCTGTCTGCCTCCGCAAAGCGGCTTTCTTGTCCGGCAGCCGAGACGGCTGCCCTACTGGGGCGCCAGGGAGCCGACCGTAGGACAGGCGTCCTCGCCTGTCTACCCTCGCAAAGCCGCTTCCTTGTCCGGCAGCCGAGACGGCTGCCCTACGGGAGCGGCAGGGAGCCGAGCGTAGGACAGGCGTCCTCGCCTGAACGTAGGACAGGCGTCCTCGCCCGAGCGTAGGACAGGCGTCCTCGCCTGTCTACCCCTGCAAGGCCGTTCCCTTGCCCGGCAGCCGAGTCGGCTGCCCTACTGGCAGCGGCAGGGAGCCGAACGTACGACAGGCGTCCTCGCCTGTCTGCCCCGGCAAAGCGGCTTGCTTGCCCGGCAGCCGAGACGGCTGCCCTACGGGGGCTGCGCGGAGACGAGCGTAGGACAGGCGTCCTCGCCTGTCTACCCCTGCAAGGCCGTTCCCTTGCCCGGCAGCCGAGACGGCTGCTGGGCCGCGCCGACACAGATGCCCCCCGCCCACCCCGCTCGGGTGGATTTCCTGCCGACCATCCCCCACCGGATAATTGGCGCATGTTTTATCGTCGCCACCTGCCTCACTGGGACCCGGGCGGCGAGGTTCTGTTTGTGACATGGCGGCTTCACCCGCGCGCACCCACAGCCGCGCTGGCCGATCCCGCCGTAGCGGACTTGGTGGATTCGGCGCTGAGGCATGGTGATCTTCGCATGCACCTTTACCGCCGCCTCGCCAGCACGGTCATGCCGGATCATGTACATCTCCTCGTCGCGCCCGGGGCGCCGATGCCGCGCATCACTCACAGTCTCAAAAGCTTCACGGCGCACGAGGCCGCGACGCGCCTTGGCTTCGGTGGGCAGCCGTTCTGGCAGTCGGAATCGTTCGACCACTGGCTTCGCAGCGATGCCGAAGTCCTGGCGACGGCCAGATACATCGTGGCGAACCCGCCAGCCGAGACGGCTGCCCTACGGGAGCGGCAGGGAGTCGAGCGTAGGACAGGCGTCCTCGCCTGTCTGCCCCTGCAAAGCGGCTTCCTTGCCCGGCAGCCGAGACGGCTGCCCTACTGCGGCGGCAGGGAGCCGAACGTAGCACAGGCGTCCTCGCCTGTCTGCCTCAGCAAAGCCGCTTGCATGCCTGGCAGCCGAGACGGCTGCCCTACGGGAGCGGCAGCCCGAAGGTGACGTAGTTATTCCACCGCCGGGATCTCTAAATCGCGGCCGCCTTGGCTGGCGGACAAGTAGGCCGCCGCTAGGGTCAGGCTGACCGTCTCGCCCAGCCGCCAGCCGGAGAGCGGCTCCCTGCCCTCCACGGCCGCCCAGGCGAAGTCCTGCGCCTCCTGGTGGTAACCCTGCTGCCAGTCCTCATCCGGCGCTGGCCGCATCCAACCTTGCTTGGGGGCGATCTTTTCGACCACGTAGACGTCGCGCAACGTCTCGGCGCCGGGCGCGAAGGTCTGCAGCGCGTCAATGGGGTTCAGGCTGCAGCGGGTGCGGTGGTTGCCGGCGAAGACCTCGATCCAGTTGCTGACCCCGCCCAGCACCACGTCGGAGGCGAAGATATCGGCCACCGTACCGTCGCTGAACGTCACGTGCATTTGCCCGTAATCCTCGGTGTCCGTGTAGTCGGTGCGCAGCGTGCCGTGGTCTTGGTAGCCCGGCAATTGCGTCAGGCGGTGAGCGTGGGCGCTAACGCGGGCGGGCAGGATGGGCTGGCCCAGGCGCCTCTGGCCCTCGACTTGCTTGAAGTAGATTGCCGCCGACAAGGGGTGGCAGCCCTTGGTCGCCAGCGCACCGCCGCCGGACTCCCGCCACACGCCATAGCTGGCGGCATGGGAGCCGGAGTGCGACTCCTCGGCCAACTGGCGCAAAATCTGGCCGCCGGATTTCTCCAATATCTCCCGCTCCTTCTGCACCACCGGCGCGTAGACCCAATTCTCGGCGTAGCCCAGCATCCGCCCGGACCGCTCGACCGCGTGGCGCAGCCGCTGGCAACTGCGCCGCACCTGCTCCATGGCCCGGGCCCGGTCATAGGTGAAGCCGTCAACGCTCGGCTCGCCCTCCCCGTAATGGCCGGTGTAGGGCTTTTCCAGCACCCCATGGCGTCCCGCCGCCAGCGCGGCCACCGCCAGCGCCTCATGGCTGGCGCCCGGAGTGCAGATGTCCACCAAATCGCAGCCGGCGAGCAATTCTTCCCAACTCACCGCGGCCGGCACCGCGTGGGTCTGCGCAAACGCCTCCCGGCGCTCGGCCGAGCGGCTGTAGACGCCGGTGATCTCGACCTGGATGCCGGCGACGCGCCGCCAACTGGCGGCATGTAGGGCGGCGGCAAAGCCCGCGCCGGCGAGGCCGACGCGCAAGCGGGGCGGGGATCCGGAAGGCATGGCGGGCACCATTCTAGCGCGGGCGAGCATAAAATGAGGGCGTGAGCTTGCGGGTTTCGCGCTGGTGGCTGCTGGCCGCCCTCCCGGTCATCGTGGTGTTGCCCGCCCTGGCGCAGCTCGCGCCGGCGGCGCGGAGCTATCCCAGCCCCCAGGCCGAACTCAACGCCGGCATCACGCTGACCAAGCAAGGCAAATACCGCCAAGCAATCCCCTTGTTGCGGGACGCCCGCGACAAGGTGCAGGACGTCTTCGCCGCCGGCTTCGATTTGGCGCTCTGCTATGCCGCCACCGGCGAAAACCGCCAGGCATTGCTCCTTCTCGGGCAATTGCCGGTGGCGCCGACAGTGGCCAGCCGCGCACAGGTGGAAAATCTGCGGGCACAGGTTGAGATCGGCCTGGGCGACGCCGCCGCCGCGCAAGCGGCCTTCCAGAAGGCGGCGGTGCTGGAACCGACGCACCTGCCGTTGTATCTGTACCTGGCCGACGCCTGCATCGCACATGGGCAGTTTGCGCTGGGCCAACACATCGTCGCCGCGGGGCTGCAACAGCTGCCCAATTCCGCCCGGCTGCACTACGAGCAGGCGGTCTTGGCCGAGGACACCAACCATCCCCGCGCCGCCACGCGCGCCTGGCTGGCCACCGAATGGCTTGCGCATGGCCGCGTGATCGGCCTGATGGCCGGCGCGCAAGCGGACGTTGCCCAGGCACAGTTCCCTGCTGCCATCGCGGCGGCCCGCCAGGGGCTGCAGAGGGAGCCGAAGAATGTGCTTTTACTCGTCATCCTGAGCCAGGCGATCCTGCGCTCTGGGGCCCGGCCCGGCCAGCCGGCGTTCCAGCAGGCGCGCCAGGCGCTGCAGCGCGCGGTGGCGTTGCAGCCGCACAATGCGGCGGTGCAGCTGACGCTGGCGCGGCTGGAGTTGGCGGCCGGAAAGCCGGCGGCGGCGATTCCGCATTTAGAGCTCGCCCGGCGCCTGGCGCCCGGTGGTCCCGCAGTTTACGCGCGCTTGGCGGCGGCCTATGAGCGCATGGGAATGAAGCCGCAGGCGCAAGCCGCCCTGGCCCGCCTGGCCGCCCTCAACCGCGCCAAAACAGCCGCCTACCGCGCGCCCGCGGCCACCCACGCCAGCTACAACGGCGGCCCGCAGTAATTGCCCACGCGGGAGGCGATGAATCCGCGGCTCAGCGGCCCAGCTCTGGACGGCCGCCGCACCGCCCAGGCGTCTCCAAGGCGCCGCGGCAGGCGTCCGGCGGGGAATTCGAGCCATTTATCGGTTGACCGGTCCGCGGCGAGCGGGCTAGATTGAAAAAGATCGGGCTTGGCGCGCCTTGCTTGCGCCACCTGGCATATGAGTCGCACGAAAGAACCTGGGAGTATTCGCCCCCGCCTCGGGCGGGGCCCCCACCCCGCTGCGCGCGAGGGTCTGTTGCGGCGCCAGCCCCGGCCATAGCCGCGTCTGAGCCGACGGTTCCTCTTGCCCGGCGTGGGCAAGCAGGAGCCGGATGCGGTTGCCCACCCAATCCGCCATGGCGCCCGCCGGACCGGCGGAGGCCAACGCACCCAAGCGCCGCCGCCGTGCCCGCGCACGCGGCTGGCTGGGTTCCTGGCAGGCCAAGCTAGTCCTGTTCTTTGCCGTCTTCGGCCCCGGCTTCATCACCGCCAACGTAGACAACGATCCAGGCGGCATCTTCACACTCTCCCAGGCGGGCGCCCAGACCGGGTACTTGCTGCTGTGGACGCTAATCCCCATCACCATCGCCCTGATCGTGGTGCAGGAGATGGCGGCACGCATGGGCGCGGCCACCGGCAAGGGGCTGTCGGATCTGATCCGCGAGGAGTTCGGCTTCCGCTGGACCTTCTTCGCCATGGTGGTGCTGGGGGCGGCTGATTTCGGCAACATTGCCGCCGAGTTCTCCGGGCTCGCCGCCGGCATGGGCATCTTCGGCGTTTCCAAGTACATCGCCGTCACCCTGGGCGCGCTATTGGTGTGGGCGGTGGTCACGCGCGGCCGGTACCGCGGCGTGGAGAAGATCCTCATCTTCTTCTCCCTGATCTATATCGCCTACCCCATCTCCGCCTTTCTAGCGCACCCCAACTGGCGCCAAGCCCTGCACAACACGGTGCTGCCCACACTTCACCTCGACAATCACACCTATCTTTTTCTGCTGCTGGGCTTGATCGGCACAACGATCACGCCGTGGATGCAGTTTTATCTGCAAGCGTCGGTGGTGGAAAAAGGGATTGGAAAAAAGGAATACGCCCTCTCTCGTTGGGACGTCATCACCGGCTGCTTCATCACCGACATCGTCAGCTTTTTCATCATCGCGGCCTGCGCCGCCACGCTCTTTGTCTCCGGCCACCACAACATCACCGACGCGGCGCAGGCGGCCGAAGCGTTGCGCCCGCTGGCGGGGCGGTTCGCCGCCCTGCTGTTCGCCGTGGGCCTGATCAACGCCGCCCTGTTGTCGGCCGCGATCCTGCCCTTGGCCACCTCCTATAACATCTGCGAGGGCCTGGGCTTCGAATCGGGCATTGACAAGCGGTTCTCCGAGGCGCCGGCGTTCTACTGGCTGTACACCGCGCTCATCGCCTTTGGCGCGGGCTTTGTGCTCATCCCCCACCTGCCGCTGTTGCGCGTCATCTTGATTTCCCAGGTAGCCAACGGCGTGCTGCTGCCCGTGGTGCTGACGTTCATGCTCATCCTCATCAACCGGGAATCGGTGATGGGCGAATATCGCAACTCCCGGCTGTTCAATGTCATCGCCTGGACCACCAGCGTCGTCATCGTGATCATGACCTGCGCCTTGCTCGCCACCATGTAGGCGTCTGGCCGCCAACAGGGCTGCTCAACGAAGTCCGAGCCCGCGATAGCCGAGGCGAATGTCTCACGCGCGACGTCCCGCCCGCCGGCTCGGACGGCTGCCCCGCCGCTTGGAAAGACCGGAGCGATGATAATTCTCATTGTGCCGGGGCGGCGGGGCGGCGATAAAGAAAGCATGAGCGCCAATCCATTGGCTTCCGTTGCTTCCGGACACATTGTCAAAAGCTCGATCTTCGCCCGCGATGGGCTCAAAGCGGTGCGGCTGAGCATCGCCCCCGGCGGCATCGTACCCACACACTCCAGCAACGCCGATGTGGTGGCGGTGGTGGTGCATGGCCGGGGCCGATTCATCGTGGATGGCCAGCCAGTCGCGCTGGCGCCGGGTGCGGTGGTGGACATGCGGGCGGACACGCCGCACTCGATCGAAGCTGACGAGTCCCTGGAATTGGTGGTCCTGCACTGCCGCCTGGGCAGCGGTGACACGCCCGTCTCCTGCGGCGCCTAGCCACTGGGTTTCCCCTGCCCGCCTGTACTTGGGGCCGTGGCGTCGGGACGTCGGCTGGTGCAAGCTGGATAGGTACCGGCGGTGCGCCATGGACCCAAAGAAGGTGTTTTGGACGATCTTCGGGCTTTCCAGCACGGCGGCGGGGTTTGCCATGCCGCTGCTGTGGTCGCTGCTGGTAACATTTCCGCTCTTTGCCGTCAGCTGGTGGTTGGCCTACCGCAGCGGCTGGTTCTGCTGAGGGCGGAATCAGGCGGCTACGGCTGGCCACTGGCGCCGTTGCGGCCGGTTTTTCTGCGCACCGAGCGGGAAACGGCCCAGATACCGTAGGCCAGGATCAATCCCAGCACCAGATAGGCCACCAAGGGCAAGCCGCGGCCCACCGCCACTACGTACAGCGAGGCGGAGGAATAAAAGAGGCACGCCAGCCCCACCGGAACCAGCGTCCCGCGCCCGGTGCGGTGGTTGCGGACCGCCCAGGCCACGGCGACGATGGTGAGCGGAATGGCTCCGATGTACAGAACGGCGAACGTGACCGGATTGACCCCGTAGTGCGCGGCGAGATGCCGCAGCCACGGCCACCCATCGGACCAGATGCGGGTCAAGCCGCCGCTGGGCGCTGTCACCTAACCGCGGATGCCTCCCGCGGCGACGTCGCCGCTTGGCGGCGCGGTGATTGCTAGCCTAGCCAACAGAGACCGGCGCTTCCACCGCGGCTTCGCGCAGGTACTGGGCCGCTTCCTCGGGCGGGGTGGGGTTGATGTAGAAACCGCTGCCCCATTCAAAACCGGCCACCTTGGTCAGCCGGGGCATGTACTCAATGTGCCAGTGGTAGTAGGCGTTGCTAGGCTCCTGCAGGGGAGCGGACTGCAAAACCAGATTGAACGCCGGGTTTTCCAATACCTGGTCCGTGGTCGTGAGCAACAGCTTCAAGGCCCGCGCCAGGTTTTCAAAGGCATGGGTCGGCGAGTCCTCGAAGCGTGACTCATGTTGCTTGGGCACGATCCAAGTCTCGAAGGGGAACCGCGGCGCATACGGCGACAAGGTGACGAAGTCGCTGTTCTCGGCGATCACGCGCACGCCGCCGTCCAGTTCCTGCCGGACGACATCGCAATAAATGCAGCGTTCCTTGTAGTCGTAATGGAGCTTGGCGCCGTCCACCTGCTCGCGAATCTCTTTGGGCACAATGGGCAGGGCGATGAGCTGGGAGTGGGAGTGCTCCAGCGAGGCGCCGGCCGCGACGCCGTGGTTTTTGAACACCAGAACGTAGCGGAAACGCCTGTCTTTTTTCAAGTCGAGCATGCGATCACGGAAGGCCCAGAGCACGTCCTCGATGCCCTTTTCCGATTGCATCGCCAACGTCTTGTGGTGGTCGGGCGTCTCGATGATGACCTCGTGCGCGCCGATGCCGCTCATCTTGTCGAAGATGCCCTCGCCCTGGCGGACCATCGGCCCTTCGATGCCGAGCGCGGGATACTTGTTCGGCACCACGCGAACCGTCCAGCCCGGGCTGTTGGGACCGGAGCCATTTCCGCGATAGGCCAGAATCTCTGGCGGCGTCTTGCTCTCATTGCCATAGCAAAATGGGCAGAAGCCCCCGCCCAAGGGTGCGGTGGTTTCATGAGAAAAGTCGCTGGGACGGCGGGCGCGCTCGGTCGAGATGATGACCCAGCGCCCGGTGATCGGGTCTTTGCGCAGCTCAGGCACGTGTGGAAATGATTTCCTTGTTTACTGGCCAGCCGTTCACGATTGTAGCGCGACGGCCCGGGGATTGCGGGCCCAGAATCATTGGAAATAACTGTCCTTTGTTCCAGCGCGGAGCGAGCACGCCGTTCCGAAGGCTGCTGGTGGACCAAAGCGGCAGGCAAGGGCGCCTGCCGCTCTCCGCTCCCGCCGTCGTTCAGCGGCTTCCCTAGGCGCGGCCCGACTCCGCCGCCAGGCAGGCCTCCAAAATCTCCACCGCCACGTCGACGTCGGCCGGCGTGCAAATGAGCGGTGGCATCAGGCGGATGCTGTTGGGTCCACAACCCAGGACCAAAAGTCCTTTCTCGAACGCCGCCTGCACTAGCCGGTCGCGGGCCGCGGCGTCACGGGTGCGGTGCTGGCGCTCGCTGACCAACTCGAAGGCCAACATGAGGCCCAGGCCACGCACCTGCCCTACGATGGGAAAGCGTTCCGGCCAGGTCTGCATTTTGCCTTTCAGGTAGTCGCCGACCTCGGCGGCATTGCGAATCAGCGTACTCTCCAACAGCTGCAATGTCGCTTGCGCCGCCGCCAGACAAACCGGGTTGCCGCCAAAGGTCGAGGCGTGCGCGCCCGGCGCCCAGTCCATGATGCCGGCCCGCGCCAGCGTCACTCCTAAAGGCATCCCGCTGGCGACGCCCTTGGCCACGGTAAGAATATCCGGGGCGACGCCGTGATGCTCGATGGCCCACATCTTGCCAGTGCGGCCGCAGCCGCTTTGCACCTCATCGGCGATCAAGAGGATGCCATGGCGGTCGCATATGCGGCGGATCTCGCGCACGAAGGCCGAGGGAGGCACGATATAACCGCCTTCGCCCTGTACCGGCTCGAGGACGATGGCCGCCACCTCATTGGGCGGCGTCGTGGTGCGGAACAGCCGGTCTAGATCTTCCAGGCAGGCGGCAGCGACGTCGGTGGCGCCATGGAGGGGATGGTATTCGTCGGGATATGGAATATGGAACACCCCGGGCACCAGGGGAGCGAAGCGCTCCCGTTGGCTGGTCTTGCTGCTGGTCAGGGAAAGAGCCCCGAAGGTACGGCCGTGGAAGCAGTTGTAGAAGGCGATGAAGGATTGCCGCCGGGTGTGATAGCGGGCCAGCTTCATGGCCGCCTCCATGGCCTCGGCGCCGGAGTTGCCGTAGTAGACGCGATGCGGGCCGGGCATGGGGGCCAGCCGCGAAAGCGTCTCGGCCACTTCGACCATCTGCGGATAATAGAAATCCGTCCCCGACATGTGGATCAGTTCCCGCGCCTGGCGCTCGATGGCGGCGGAGACCTGGGGATGGCAGTGGCCGGTGGAACAAACGGCGATGCCGGCGCTGAAGTCCAAGAACTGATTCCCGTCCACGTCCTCAATCACCATGCCACGGCCGCGCTTGGCTACCAGCGGGTAGCTGCGGGTGTAGGAGGGGGAAATAAGCGCGGCATCTCCCGCCAACACGCGGCGGGCATTCGGCCCCGGCAGCGGGGTGAGGATTTGAGGGGTGAATCGGCTGGGAGTGGAAGTTGCGATCATGAGCCGCCTCCTTGCAGGCTGAAGCGGCGAGCGGTCAAGCTCGGCTGGCGGGCGGCTCGCGCACTCACCACCGGGCAGCAAGGCTGCAGGGCTTAGGGCTTGGGCGGTCGCGCCGGGGTGCAGCGCCGCCATCGGACCCAATGAGGAATCGGCCTTAGTCGGATCCGAACAGGCCGGGGCGACGGCCTGCGGGCAATAAGGCCAGGAAGGCCCGCGGTCGCGCATCATCCGCGCTGGGGGCACGGACCGAGCCCACGCCCGCCCCGAGCAGGAAATGGGGCATCGGGATGGGTTTATTCCAGGCCATGGCCGGGCTGCTGCGTCGTGCTCATTTGCGGCGCCAGACGACGCCGCTCTTCCTATCTTCGACCATAATGCCGCCGGCTTCAAGCTCCGCCCGAAGCGCGTCCGAGCGGGCAAAATCCCTACGGGCGCGCGCCGCGGCCCGTTCGGCGAGCTTGGCCTCCACGGTGGCGTCGCTGACCGCGGCGGTCTCGGCCTGGGCGGCCTCCTGCTCGGCCAGTTGCAACACGCCAAAAATGGCATCAAAACGGGCCAGCCATGCGGAGAAAGCGGCGGCATGGACGGCGCCGAAGGCGCCGGCGTCCATGGCGGAATTGGCCTGCCGTAACGCCTCAAAGACCCCCGCCAAGGCTTCGGAGGTGTTGAGGTCGTCGGCTAAGCTGGCGGAGAACTTCTCCTCCCCGGTGCGCAGTGCGGCGGACAGGTCGAGGTTCTCCTGGGCGGGCCAAGCCTCCCGCGCCATGCGGTCCTGGAAGAGGCGCAACCGGCTGACGGCGGCGGCGGCCTGTTGCAACCCCTCAAGTGTGAAATTGAGTTGCCGGTGGTAGGGCACCGAGGCCAACAGGTAGCGAATGGAGCTGGGGCGGTGGCCCTGGCCGATGAGGTCGCGCAGAGTAAAAAAGTTGCCCAGCGATTTGGACATCTTCTCGCCATTCACCAGCAAAAACTCCACATGCATCCAGTGGCAGACGAATGGCTTGCCGGTAGCGGCCTCGGCCTGGGCAATCTCGTTTTCGTGGTGGGGGAAGATCAAGTCCGCGCCGCCGGCATGCAGATCAAAGCTCTCGCCCAGCAGCGCGGCGGACATGACCGTGCATTCGATGTGCCAGCCCGGCCGGCCCGGGCCCCAGGGGCTGGGCCAACTCGGCTCGCCGGGCTTTTGCGCTTTCCACAACACGAAATCCCGTGCCGCTTCCTTGTCGTAGGTGTCGCTCTGCACCCGGGCGCCGGTTTGCAGGCCCTCCAGATCCTTGCCCGAGAGACGGCCATAGGCGGGAAAGCTGGCCACGCGAAAATAAACTGAACCCTCGCTGGCGTACGCGTGGCCGCCGGCGACCAGGCGCTCGATCCAGGCGACCATGGCGGGAATATAGGCCGTGGCGGAGGCAACGTGATCGGGCGGGGCAATGCCCAGCGCAGCCAAATCCGCCCAAAACGCCTGGGCGTAAAGCGCCGCGTGAGCGGCAACCTCGCGGCCCGCGGCCCGGGCCCGCTCAATCATCTTGTCGTCAATGTCGGTGAGGTTGAGGACTGCCTCAAGTTCTCCGCCCTGGGACCGCCAAAACCGCTGCCAGAGATCCACGGCGACAAAAGTGCGGAAGTTGCCGATGTGTCCGTAGTCGTAGACCGTGGGGCCGCAGGTGTACATGCGGAGGCGACGCCCGTCCATGGGCGCCACCGCTTCGACCTGGCGGGTCAGGGTATTGCGCAGGCGAATTTCCATGTCAGGTCGGCGCAGCGCAGGCGAGCATTCGTTGCGGCCCCGTCTGCGGTCGGGCCGCCCTTGGGCCAAGTTGCCCGCCAACGGGCGCTCCGGGCGCGTCCAGGCCGCCTCGAATCGGGCTGAAACCGATTGTACCGTGCGGCTCGGCCGCGGAAGTACGGGCGTGACGCCAGCCGTCTCGAGACCGCCGCTTCGGCTCCTGCCGCCTGCGCGTTTCCCCCTCTCGCGTCCCCGCTCCGCCCTGTTTACCATAGTCCCATGCCGGCGCGACAAGCGGACGCCATCATCCTGCGCACCTATCCGCTGCGGGAAATAGACCGCCTCGTGACGTTCTTCAGCCGGCAGTTTGGCAAGTGCCGGGGCGTGGGCCACGGCGCGGCCCGCTCGCAGCGGCGGTTTGGCGCCGCACTGCAGCCGCTGACCCAGGTGCGGGTGTCGTTTTTCGAGCGGCCGAATCAGGAATTGGTTTCCCTGGAACGCTGCGAGGTCGTGGCGACGATGTGGCCAGGGTCCACCGAATACGCCGCTCCGGACTATGCCCGGTCGGTGGCTTTGGGCTATATCGCCGAGATCGCCGACAAGCTGCTGCCCGACCGCGAGGTGAACGACGCCGCCTACCGGCTGCTGGCGGCGGTGCTGGCGGCACTGAGAGAGGGCGGGCCGCCATGGCTGCCGCTGCTTTATGATCTGTATTGGATGGTGCGGCTGGGCGGGTTTTTGCCCGATCTCGAATCGGCGCCGCTCAGCGAAGACAACCGCTACTGGGGGCGCATGCTGGCCAAAACGTCCTTGGCGGCGATTCCCGCGGCCGGCTGGGAAAGCAGCGCGCAAGCGGCGGGATTGCGGTCGTTTCTCCACGCGCAACTGGAGCAGCACCTGGAACAGCGGGTGCGCAGTTGGAACCTATTGAATGAGCTCTAGCCCGACCATTCTCGCCCGCCCGGAGGATCCGGCGGCCCAGCCGCCGCAGCCGCGGCGGTATTTTCAGGACCTGCTGCTGGCGTTGCAGCGCTTTTGGGCGCGGCAGGGCTGCGCGGTGCTGCTGCCCTATGACCTGGAGGTGGGGGCGGGCACGATGTCGCCGGACACTTTCCTGCGCGTGCTCGGTCCGGCGCCGTGCCAGGTGGCGTACCTGCAACCCAGCCGCCGGCCCACCGACGGTCGCTACGGCGAAAACCCCAATCGCCTTTACAAACACACGCAGCTGCAGGTCATTTTGAAGCCGCCGCCGGCGGAGGTGCAGGCGGTATATTTGGCCAGCTTGGAGGCGATCGGCATTGACCTTCGGCGCCACGATATCAAGTTCGAGGAGGACAATTGGGAATCGCCGACGCTAGGCGCCTGGGGGCTGGGATGGCAGGTGATGTTAGACGGGCTGGAGATCACGCAATTCACCTACTTCCAGCAATGCGGCGGGGTGGATCTGGACCCGGTGTCGGTGGAGCTGACCTACGGGCTGGAGCGGATCGCGGCGTTTCTGCAGGATGTGGACTCGATCTACGACATTCAATGGTCGCCGGGCTTCCGCTACGCCGACGTGCGCTTAGCGGACGAGCAGCAGATGTCGGCCTATAACTTCGAGGCGGCCGACGTCGGGCATCTGTGGAAACATTTCGAGCTCTACGAAGCCGAGTGCCAGGCGTTGCTGGCAGCGGGCCGAGGAGACACCGCGCCGGAGGCGCCGCGGCGCCTGCCCCGGCCGGTGCTGGCCGCCTACGAGCTGTGCCTGAAATGCTCCCACCTGTTCAACCTGCTGGATGCCCGGGGAGCGATCTCGGTGACCGAGCGCGTGGGGGTGATCCAGCGCGTGCGCGCGCTGGCGGTGGGCGTGGCCAAGGCTTGGTTAGGACAGCAGGCCGGCACCCCGGAAGCCTAACGCGGCAACCCTCGGATGCCCGGAATGACCGCGGAAGTCCGTTGCCGGCCCTCCGATTCCAGGACGCGCCGCTGCATGCGTGGGACGCCAGCGAAGCCCAGCGGCAGACCCCGCTAACCAGCGGCCCGCTTCGGGCGGAGCGGCGGGGCCGTCCAGAGTCGGCCGGCTGAGCCACTCGCTGCGCGTTTAGAATAAAGGCCTGATGCCGGCACTGTGGATTGAGCTGGGTTGCGAGGAGATTCCCGCGCGTTGGGTGGCGGCGTTGGCGCAACAAATGGCCGAGCGCATCGCCGCCGGGCTGCGCGAGGCGCGGCTGCTGGCGGCGGAAGCCCAACCGGAGGTGCGCTGGACCCCGCGGCGGCTGGTGGCGCGATTTGCGGACGTCCCGGCGCGGCAGCCGGGGCGGGTGGAGGAATTGATCGGCCCGCCCGCCGCGATCGCCTTTGCGGCCGACGGCAGCGTGACACCGCAAGGCGCGGGATTCGCGGCGAAATGCGGCCTGCCCGCGAACGCTCTGTACCGGACGCGGACGGCAAAGGGCGAATACGCCGCGTTGAAGCGGGAGAGCCGCGGCGAGCCGGCGGTGGCGGTGCTGGCGGAGCGGTTGCCGCACTGGATCACGGGCATGGATTTGCCCAAGGCCATGCGCTGGGACTGTGGCGGCTTCAAGTTTGTGCGCCCGGTCCGGTGGTGGAGCGTGCTGCTGGATGCGGAGGTGGTGGCGGCACGCCTGGGCGGCCTGACGGCAGGGCGGGCGACGCGGCCGCACCCCACCCTGGGCGGGCCCAACGGCGGCGCGGTGCTGGATTTGGCTGACGCCGCCGCGGCGGAACCGACGCTGGCGCGGGATTTTGTGGTGCTGGACCCGGGAGAACGGCGGCGGCGCATTCTCGCCGGGCTGGAGGCGGCGCTGGCGGGCACTGGCCTGCGCGCGCGGCCGGATGCGGCCCTGCTCGAACTGCTGGTGAATCTCACCGAATGGCCGGCCGTGGTGGCCGGCGCCTTCGCCCCGGCATTCTTGCAACTCCCCGCCGAGGTGCTGGTAACGGTAATGCGGGATCACCAGAAATATTTCGCCGTCGAGGAGGCCGACGGCGCCGCGCCAGGAACCGCGGCGCTGGCGCCGCGGTTCCTGGCCGTAATGGATCTGGACGCCGACCGCGAGGGCCTGGTTCGGCACGGACACGAGCGCGTGCTGCGGGCGCGCTTCAAGGACGCGGAGTTTTTCTGGCAGGCGGACCGGAAGCGCAGCCTGGCCAGCCGCGCCGAGGACCTGCGGGCGGTGACCTTCCATGCGCGCCTGGGATCGTATTACGACAAAACCGTGCGGGTGATCCGGCTGGCACGCTTGCTGGCAGCCGAGACCGAGGCGGCGCCCGCCGCGGCGGC
>JBOGKW010000079.1:0-14199 GCA_050746205.1 Terriglobales bacterium
GCGCTAACGGACGCGATGCAGGGTCATGGAGAAAAAGCGCCGCCAGGTCTGGCCATCGCGCGACATCTCTCCGACCTCGGACCAGCGGCCCTGGCGGTCGAGATGAAAGGTGAAGCGGAATCGCCCCACGGGGCCCGCCGTATACCCCCAGCGGACCACCGCGCCGTGGGGACTGGCCGTGACGGTCGCCTGCGTGGCGGAATACTCCAGGTGGGGGCCGGCGACGCTATAGGCGTTCCAGCGAAAATCGCCGGTCGCGGCGTTGTAGGAGACGAGGGCCATCGCCTGGTGGGTGACGGCGGTGCGGCCTGGGGCCACCTGGGATCGGCCGACGCCCTCGATGAAGAGCACCGCTCCGCCCAGCCGGGACGAGACGTGCTCGCTTTCGATGAAGGCGTGGCGCTGGCCGGGGATGTACTCGATATAGCCGCGGCCCCGCCACCGGCCAATCAGGAAGTCCAGCGGCTTCATGGCCGCAACTGCGGTGGGCGGCGTGGGATTGGCGGCCACGGCGCCGCCCGCCAGCACGGCAAATAAAAGGAAGAATGCGGCCCAGCGAATAGCCATCATCCAATCACCTCCGGCCTCGGGCATCGAGGCTGTTCTACGCTAGCGCCCAGCGCGACGGGCCGTCTTGTAGATTTCCGACATCGCCGCCGCCTGGAGTTCGGCGTCAAACATACGGATGCGGCGCGCAAACCGCGCGGGCGATTCTCCCGTGGTCAAGGCGATCTCGTGGCCGAGGTGGGATTGGTCGGCGAAGCCGCAGGTGGCGGCCAGGTCGGCCCAGCTGGCGCCCCGCGGTCCGGCCAACGCCGTGGCCACAGCCCGAATGCGCCGGGCCCGGGCAAATTCCTTGAGGCTGAGGCCCACGGCGCGGCGGAAGCGCCGTTCCAGTTGCCGCGGTCCGCATCCTGCCCGGGCCGCGACGGCGGCGATGGGCTCCGTCCCGTCGCTGCCCGCGATGGCCGCAGCCGCCGCGGCGGCCTCGCCGTCCACCCGCCGCTCTGGGACGCGCCACCGCCGGAGGGCGGCGGAGAAAACGGCGGCGGCCTGCGCGAAGTTGCCGCACCCGTCCAGCCCCGCGTGCAGGGCTCGGGCGCGCAGCGGCGCCAAGGGGCCAAAATCGAGCGCTTGATCGCGCAAGGCCTGGGGATCGAGTCCGAGCGCCTCCCGGCAAGCCGCAAACTGCAGCCGCAGCGCCCAGAACCGTTGCCGCGGCTCCAGCGGCACCTGCCGCGGCCGCAGCGTGGGGCCCACCACCCGGAGATGCGACCGCGCCGCCGCCGGCTGGCGGCTGTACAGTAAAGCGCAACAGCCGTCGGGAAAGACGATGTGCGCTTCGTCAACGTGGCTTGCAGCGGGCACGGCCAACTCCCAAAAGCACAGCGCCCAGGGCGCCAGTGCCGCCTCCGGCGCCGCCTCGCGGTACGTCTTCCTCCCTGTGGCCTCCGCCATCGCCGTTAGCATAACGCCGCGCTGGCCGGCATCGCCCGGCCGACGAGTAAATCCGCCTGACCGTGCGGGATTCGGGGGCCCGGGCAGGGCCTCAACTGCGCATCCGCAGGCTCGCGCCTGCAATTCTCGCCGCTGCTCCCCTGGGCCTTCACTACTCCCGGCCGGCAGCAGCGGCCGGTCATCGGGCTCCGGGGCGCGTATCCCGCTCAGTGCGCGATGCAGGTGCTGTATTACGTCCGCGCAACAGATCTGCGCGCCCCCTGCTGCTTCGCCGGCTGCCCCATACGGATCTACGCCGGTGCAGCCGGTCGCAGGCCGCTCGCGGCGTTCCGCCGGCGCGGCGGGCTTCACCTGCCAGTACCGCCGCTGACCGCTCGCCAGCTCGGTTCCCTAAGCCGTTCCGTTCTGGCGGCCCAGCTCATGCAGCCACGACGAACCGCCCGAGAGCCAAGGCGGGGCCGCGATCGGCATGCCGCAGCCCGCCGCGGGTACATCGGGAATCGCCTCGGGTAAGCGGGCCTGAGGCTCACGAGAGCGGGTCCGGCTACGGATCGGCGTTGGCCTGCGCCGACAGCGTGCTTTTGCATAAGACCCCCTTTGATTACCGGGCATGGCTGAACCGACCGCGCACGACGGCGCCTGCGAGCCTTTTGCAGGGCACGTCCCGTTCTGTCAAACGGATGAGCGTGGCAGCCGCGGCCGCCCACGGGAGCGTCCGCGACCGTCGCACCCACGGGATTTATGGGCAGGTTCCCGCCGAGTTCCGGTTCACCCGCGTGGCCCGAAAGTAGGGGCAGGATACGGCCAGGCTGCGAGAGCGCCCGTACTAGCCTCCTAGGGGCAAGAACGGGGCCGGCTCGGGCCAGGACCCCCGTCGCAGCGCGAAGCACGACGTTTCAGGTCGCTAACGTTCCTGGAGGAGGGCCGTCGAAGCGAGAGTGTAGATGCAATAGTGAGGCCGAAATGCATCGGGCGAGTTTGCTGGTTTCCACGGTGTGGGCAATTGCCGCCGCGCTTGTTGCGATGGCCGAGCCCGCGCCGACCATCACGACGAGCGGGCCCTCATACCACCAACCCGCCGTAACTTCGAGCGGTCAGTGCGCCCTTGCCCTCCCCGAAGAGATGGTCCTCGGAGGCAGAACCACCTCGTGCCGGCCCATGGAACGCCGGTCGCCCGATCGCCGGTTGCGCCGCGGGTCCGTTTGGTTCGAAACGACCTGGACCGGCCATGTCATTGGCGGTCCCGCTGTGCTTCAGCGGACCGAGACATCATTTGCCCCTGCGGTGACCCTGGGCCGCAGCGGGGCAGCGCTTGCCGCCGAGCAGGCCGGGCCGAGTGGCCAGGAGGGCCGCCTGACCGATCACGAGTCCAGGATCGCTGGGGGCGCTCGGCCGTGACCGCCTCACCGCGCCGAGCCCGCTGGCTACTGTCGGCCATTTTGCTGGGCCTGGGCATCGGGGCCTGCGCCACGGGTTTCGCCCTCTACTACGACGTCCTGGAGCGGCCCCTGCCGTACAAGAATCCTAGCTCGCTGGTGTCACTGTGGCGCATTAGCCCGCCAAGCTACGGCATCTCTTCCGTCTCCTATCCAGATTTTGAGGCGTGGCGCCGGCGGACCCGCGGGAAGGTGGGGACGGGGCTCTCCACGCTGTTGCCGGAGGTCCTTACCGGAGTTGGGCCGGCCCGGCAGGTTAACGTGATGAGCGCCACGGCCAATTTCCTGAGCTTGCTCGGCGTAACGCCCGTCCTGGGCAGGTCGTTCACCGGCGCTGACCGAACCCCAGGAGCCGAGGGCGGCGGCGATGCCGCTATCATCAGCTTCGGCTTCTGGCGCTCTGTTTTCGCCGCTAGCCCCGATGCCGTTGGCCGTCACATCCGCCTGGACGGAGCGCTCTACACCATAGTTGGGGTGTTACCTCGTCGTTTTTGGTTTTATGATCCCACCATTCCCATTTGGACGACCTTGGCGCACTTCCGGGTCGTTCCGCCTGGAAAGAGTAACGTGCCGGTCACCTCGATTCCGGCCGCACGATTCTTTATGGGCGTTGGGAGGCGCAAGGAGAGCCTGGCCCGCCTCCGGGATCGTATGAACGCCGTCGCAGCGCAGCTACGCCGCAACGATCCTTCATGGGGCAAAGCGGGGATCCGCGTCGTGCCGCTGTCCCAGTGGTGGTTTGGGCCAAATCGCGGCTTATTCATCATGCTGATGCTCATCGGCGGAGCGGTGTTCCTGCTCGCTTTCGCCGATGTGGCCACGTTAGTGCTGGCGTCTGCCGTTGGACGCCGGCCAGAGTTCGCAATGCGGAGCGCCATTGGAGCGGCCCCGCGGCACATTGCCGCCCAGGTGCTCCGGGAGCTCGCGCCCCTTGCCGCAGTCAGCGGCGGCCTTGGCATTGCCGGCGCGTTCTTCACCACCCGTAGCCTGGCCCATTGGGTCACGGAGTACACCGGGCGGCCAAGTGTGACGTTCGGGAAAGGGGCCGCAGCGCTTGCAGGAGCGGTGGCAGTCATGGCCACGTTGCTGCTTGCCGGGCTGGTACTCTGGCAGGCGTTGCGCAGCGCTGAGCGGCCTTCGACAGGGGGACAGCCGGACCTGCGGCACATTAGCCCTGGCCTTCGCGTGACGTGGGCAACGATCCTGGCGGTCCAGGTGACGCTAGCCACGGCGCTCCTCGGCAGCAGCGCCCTGCTCTGGCGCAGCTCCCGCAACCTCCTTAACCGGAATCCCGGCTTCCGTCCCGCCGGGATCCTGAGCTTTCGTGTGGATCTTCCCCAATACCAATATTCCTTCGGCGAGGCGGCGCTAACCTTCCACGACCTCCTCCAACGGCTCCGCCGCGGCCCGGGCGTGCTATCCGCTGGTGCCGTCACTACCCTACCGCTGGGTGGGAACTGCTGTGCGGCAACAGACGGGCGGGTGCTGACGCCGGGCAGGCGACCATTTTCGGTGGCCGACGTTCGCATGGAGGCTGTTTCGCCGGGTTACTTCAAGACGATGGGCATCCCTGTTTTAGCGGGCCGTGCCTTTATCGAAGCGGACGGGCGCGGCGCGCCCGCGGCCGCAATCGTGTCCCGATCGTTTGCTCGGGCCTACGGCGCCGGATTGACGAGCCTGGTCCTGCCGGGAAAGGGCCAGACCAACGCGGTCTGGACCGGCCGTCGGGTGGTAGGGATCGTTGGCGACGTGGTTCTGCGAAGCCTGCGTGAGTCGTTTCGACCCACCGTATACTTTCCCGCCGCCCAGATACCATTTCGGGCCATGACGATCGTGGTGCGCGCGGCGCCGGGCAGGCTTGCGGGGTTGGGAGGCTTCGCCCGCCGGCAGCTTGCGGTGGTCGCGCCGGGTGTCCCGGCTACCAGGATGGCGACCATGCGAAGCGATATCCGCACCGCTTCATCAAGGGAGCGGTTCTTCGCGGGGGCCGTGATCTGGGCGACAGGGCTAGCGCTGGTCCTTGCCGTGGTGGGACTCTACGGCGTGGTCGCTTGGCTCGTCTCCCAGCGCTCCCGTGACGTGGCGATCCGCTTCTCGCTAGGCGCGCCACCGACCGCGGTGCTTTGGAGCGTGGCTCGTACCTATCTGATTGCTGTTGGCGCCGGCATCGCCATCGGGGTCGTTGCCTTCGCGGTCAGCGGGAAACTGCTGGCCGGCCTGCTGTTCGGCGTCAGCCCAGGAGATCCGCTCACGGCGGCGGCGACCGCCGTCTTCCTCGGTGTCACCGCCGCGACAGCCGTTTGGTTGGCATTTCGACGTATTAGTCCCGGCGATTTGGCAAGGTTGTTACGGGTGCCGTGATGCCGCACCCAAGTGGCCAACATTGACCATCTGCGCAGCGCGTACCGCGGGGCAGGGAGGGCGGAGGCGTGGGCCAAGTACGGCCTTCTCTGCCAAAAATGCGCGGGTGGTTGTCTGGCGATAATCACCAAGTGGGCGAGGGCGGAGCCGAGCATCACCAGCAGGCGTCGAGCTGCAGTGTTTGGGTCTGAGCCCGCCGCCAGGGGCAGCGCGCCGACCCGCGCCCGGCCCCGTGCCCGCCGCCGGCTTCTGGGGCTGATCTCGCCTCAGGCAAATACGCGTCGCCGTCGGAGGGATGGCCCCGCCGCTATCGGGGCCCGCAGTTGGGCTTAGCCGGGGTACCCGGCATGCAGCGGGGCACGCTGGGGCGGGGCGGCCGGCAAAGGACGCCCGCTGGCGCTCGGGGCGTCTCCGAGTTGCCACGGCGGGAAAGCGGGAGCCCAGGGGGACGCGCCGGTCCCCGGGGTGCGTTTGCGCGCCGGCACCGACGCTTGGCTGAGGCCGCGCGCCGCCGCCGGTCCAGGGCGCCGGCGGGCGCCGAACGACCACGCTGCTTGACTGGAAGCGTGGCTTGACATATACAGCGTGCATGGCGATGTGCGACTTCTTTTCGTTTATGTTGGGCCGGACCAGCGTTTCGCGGCAACCTGGAGGCGCCCCGAGCGCCAGCGGGCGTCCGTTGCCGGCCGTCGACGCTCAGCCGCAGCGACCAGCGGGAGCGTCCAGAATAGGGCGGCCGAGCCGCGGTGCCGGTGGCCGGCATCGGGCCGGGCGCCGGCTCGCTTTGGGCATGGGCACGGTGCTGGTGCTTGCGCTTGCCGGCTGCCGCGCTCGTCCAACGCCGGTGCCGCCCACCGAGGCGCAGGCTCCGGCCGGGACGGTGCGCAGCCAGCCCGCGCCGCCAGCAACGCCGCCGGCCCCAGCAACGCCGGCCGCAAAGGGCGCCGCGGCGGCGGCAACGGCGACCAAGCTACCGCCCGATCCCGACGCCGCCTCCATGCCCGCCGGGCCGGGCAAAAGCGACATCGTCACGCTCTGCACCCAGTGCCACACACTGCACCGCATTGTGACGCGCGGTCTGTCCCGCGCCAACTGGGCCTGGGAACTGCATGTGATGCAAGGCAACGGCCTTCAGGCGACACCGGCACAGTTGGCGAGCATCCTGGACTACCTCGCCACCCACTACCCGCCGCAGCACTAGCCACCGGCAACCCTCCTGCTGCGGGCGCCAGCACGCGAATCGCGGGGCCGGGCTTGCCGGCCCGGAAGGTCAGAAGAAGAACTTGACGGCCAGCTGAACGATTCGCGGATTCACGCTGGTGGTGGTGATCGTGCCGAAGGTGTTGCCTACCGACAGCGTGGACGCGCCGCTCGCGTTCCCCGTCGCCGTGCCCAGGTTCGTCTCGGGGTCGCTGAAGGATGGAGTGTTGAAGGCGTTGTAGAACTCGCCGCGGATTTGCAGCTGGCGCGCCTCCCCCAAGGGTACGCTCTTGATCAAGGCGATGTCGAAGTCCTGTTCCGCCGGGCCGCGGGCCACGCTCGGCCCGAGGTCGCCAAAGGCCGTCGCGCCATCGGCGGTAATCACGGGCGGCGCGGCGAAGCATGAGGTATTGAAGTAATGATTCAGGCGGCTACTGACGGGTCCGGGGCTTATGAGGTTGGTGTGGGTGCAGCCGGACGCCAGGTCGGGGAAGTCCGCGGCGCCGGGGCCGAGAAAGGCATTGCTGGCGTCCGTCTCGGAAAAGGTGAGCCAGTCGCCGCTCTGCAGGGTGGTTACACCCGCCACGCGCCAGCCGCCGAGTAGCCCACGGCTCCAGCCGCCCTTCGGTCCGGGCAGTTCGTACACGTAGCTGAGGATCAGGCGCTGCGGGCGAATGAAGGGATCGAAGCCGTAATTGGCGCTGGGGTCGTTCTGGTTCCCCACCAACTTGCCGCCATCCAACTGGGCCCCGGTGACATAGCCGGGATCGTTTTCCAGCGCGGCCGCCCAGGTGTAAGCCGCCAGAAGCTGAAGCCCGTGGCTGAACCGCTTCTCCAGCGACACCTCGAGCGCGTTGTAGGAGGAGCGCCCGCTGGATTCGATCTCCAGCGCCCCGTTCGGAGCGAAGCCCTCGTACGGCAGGCGTTCGGGCAGGTTGGCCGCGGTGTTGGCGGTCAGCCCCCGCACGGGGCGCGACGGTGTGGCATCGAGCGCCTGATCGAAGAGCTGGCCCAAGGAAAGATGATCGGCCTGCACGCCCTGGTAGCCAATTTCGAGCAGCCAATCGCGGGCCAACTCCGCTTGCAGGTTCAGAGCGTAATCCCGCGACCGCGCGGGCTGATCGTCCGGCGCGAAGAGGATGGGGCTCAGAGCGGTGGTCGGGGAATAGGGCAGGAATTGTGGAAACGACGGCGCCGGCGGCAGCGCGTCGTTGGGCGTCGCCGGCGGGAAGTAGGCCAACTGGCGGTATTCGCCGAATGGCGGCGCGGAAAGCAACTGGACATACGGCTCGCCCGTCGTACGGGTGAGATACACGCCGTACCCGCCGCGCAGAACTAACCGCCGCAGGTGCGGCAACCGCCAAGCGAAGCCGAGCCGCGGTTCCCAGGCGTTCTCCCCCCGATCGTCCAAAGCCGAGGTGTTGCCGCTGCGCAAAACCCCGGCCGGCACCGCACCGGAAAAGTTCGAGGCGACCACATATCCGGCCACCGTCCCCCCAGGGGGCGGGTCGGGATTCACGGCGGCAAGATCCATGGTGGATTGGCGCCCCAGGGCATCGCCAATCGCGCCCTGGAATTCGTAGCGCAGTCCGAGGTCCAGCGTCAGGCTGGGCCGGATCCGGTAGTTGTCCTGAAGATAGCCATCGGCGTTCGTCGCTCTCCAGGCGCGGTCCGTCAGGCCGGGAACGTCCGCCGCCTCCAGCACGTTGCCGAGCAGAAAATCGGCGAAGGTGGGATAGATCAGCGCACCGAGGAAATGAAACTGATCCTGGTTCATCTGGGCCCGCGTGACTCCCGCGCCGAAATGCAGGTCGTGGTTGCCGCGCAGGTAGCTTAGCGAATCGTGGAATTCGTAGAAGTTCTGGGCCAGGTGGAAGCCCTCGCCCCAACCGCCAATGTCGAACCCGCCCTCCGGCGAGGGCAGGATCCCGATGGCCGGGTAGGGGTTATCGAAGCTGGGCGCGGTGGCGCACAAGGCGGAGAGGGTCAGCGCGCCCGGCGTGCTCGCCGCGCAGCCCGCCCGTGCATACGTGACGCTGGGATATTCCTGGTCGAGCGCCGAGGGCATCCGATGGAAGCCGACGGCCGCCTGGTTTAACAAGTTCGGGTTGAAGACGTGGGTCGCGGTGATTGAGGCGACGCGATCGTCGGCGGGGATGGCCTGCGGAAAGCCGCCGGCGTTGAACACCGGGAAGCCGAACGGGTTGGAGGGGTATTGCTCCACCTGCCGGCTGTTGAACCAGAACAAATCGGCGGACACGTACGTGTTCGCGCTCGGGTACCAATCGAAATCGCCGAGAAACTGGGCGTCGCCATAGGTGCAGGCGGAGCTGAGAATCGTGGCGCCGGTGGCTGGATTTTGCGCCCCGGGGATCAAAAAGGCCCCGTCCGGAAGCCGCGCGTTCAACAGGGAGATGGCCAGCGGGGAGATCACGCTGTTGGCGCCGATGGCGCCGCCCAAAAACGTGCTGTCGCCGGCAAATTCCTCCTGCAGCGCCGCTGGCGTGCGGCTGCTGGCGCTGTTGGTCAGCCCGACCGGCAGGTCGCCCGTGGTCAGGCAGCCCGAGGTCAGGCCGTCCCGTTGCCGCGTGCCCTGGGAGGAGACGAAGAAGAACAACTTGTCCCTGGCGATCGGGCCCCCGAGGGTAAAGCCGTACTGGTTTTGGTCGAGGATCCCGCGCGGCTGGTGGCTGGCGTTGAGAAAGAAATCGTTGGCGTTCAAGGCGGAGTTGCGGAGATATTCCCAGGCGTCACCATGGTAAGCGTTGGTTCCGGATTTGGTGACCACATCCACGTTGGCGCCGGCGTTGCGGCCGTAGGCCGCGTCATAGAGGGCCGTTTGCACCTTGAACTCCTGGATAGCGTCCGGATTGGGCACGGGCACGCCGCCGCTCATGTCGCTCGCGCCCATCAGGTCGTTCACTCCCACGCCGTTCATCAAGGTGTTGTTGTCGGTGGTGGCGGCGCCGGAAACCGAATAGCCTCCGGTGGCGGCGGCCTGGCTGGTGGTGCCGCGGCCGAGCGCCGCGGCGTTGTTGATCCCGCCGGAAACGCCCGGCGAGAGGCCGAGGATCTGCGTATAGTTGCGGCTCACCAGCGGCAGGTTCTCGATCATGCGTTCCCCGGTCACGCGCCCGAGCGCGCTGGAAACCGTTTGCAACGGGCTGGCCGCGGCGGTCACCGACACCGTTTGTCCCGCCGTGCCGATCCGCATCCGGATGTTCAGGGTCGCCGTTTCCGTGACAGCGATCTGGATGCTGGGGTACGTGGAGGTGGCAAACCCGCCCTTGGAAACCGTGACGGAATAGCTGCCCGGAGGCAACAGCGGGACCAGATAGCCGCCGCGCGCGCCGGATCGCGCCCCGCGCGCCTCCCCAGTGGCCCGGCTGGCGACCTGAACTTCGGCGCCCGGAATGACCGCGCCGCTCGGGTCAGTGACGGTCCCGCCGAGCGCGCCGGTCGCCGCGGTTTGCGCCGCGGCGCCGCCCGGGCCCAGCAGGAGGGCCGCGAGCAAGAAGCCGGCCGCGATCCCGCGGCTGGCGCGCGCCATGATCAGCGTTGGCCGCGGCTTCCCGCGTCTGTCCCGGTCCCGGCCCTGGAACCAGTCACGGCAACTTGGAGACGCCCTGAGCGCCTCCGGGCGTCCGTTCCCGGCCGCCCCACCCGAGCATGCACCGCCGCATGTTGGGGACCCCGTGGATGCCCAGCCGCAGGCCCCGCTAGCGGCGGGGCCTTCCAGAATCGGGCGGCTGAGCCGCCTTGAAAACACAGGCACCGTACACTATGCTAACCAATCATGCGAACAGTCAGAAACTGCGCCATCGTGATTTTGCTGGCGGTCACCGTGGCCGTCGCGCAGAAGAACCATAACCAATACGAACCCGGCAACGGCGCCGGCGCTGGACAGGTGCTGCTGGCGAAGTTTGTCGGCCACTGGAACGTGGTGGATACGTTCTACGTCAGGCGCGGCAAGCCGATCGTGACCAAGGGCGTATGCGTGCAGCGCATGATCAAGGACGGGAAGTTCCTGGAGTCAGATTTCACCTTCTTCAATGCCGATGGCTCGAAGAAGTTCACCGGCACGGGAATCTCCGGCTTCGATCCCAGCAGCGGCCGGTTCACCACCGTTTGGATTGACTCGCGGCGGACGCAGATGTCCATCCGCCAAAGCCACGGCAAATTCGACGGCAAGCACATCGTGCTGTGGGCCACGTCCCTGGACCGCGAGCATCCCCATCGCACCACCTTCGCCCGCGCGCACCTTGAGGACAACGGCAGGGTGCTGATCTACAACCATTACTTCCTCACCCCCAGCGGCAAGCCGCGCAAGATGTTCGAGATGTACATGACGCGCCAGTAGGCTTGCCTCGCGGCAACCTGGCGCCCGTAGGGCAGCCGTCTCGGCTGCCGCCGGACTAGCGTGGCGCTAGACAGGCGAGGACGCCTGTCCCACGCTTGTCTCGCTTCCGCGCCCGTAGGGCAGCCGTCTCGGCTGCCGCCGGAACAGCGTGGAGCTAGACAGGCGAGGACGCCTGTCCCACGCTTGTCTCGCTTCCGCGCCCGTAGGGCAGCTGTCTCGGCTGCCGCCGGAACAGCGTGGCGCTAGACAGGCGAGGACGCTTGTCCCACGTTTGTCTCGCTTCCGCGCTCGTAGGGCAGCCGTCTCGGCTGCCGCCGGATTAGCGTGGAGCTGGACAGGCGAGGACGCCTGTCCCAAGCTCGTCTCGCTTCCGCGCCCGTAGGGCAGCCGTCTCGGCTGCCGCCGGAACAGCGTGGCGCTAGTCAGGCGAGGACGCCTGTCCCAGGTTTGTCTCGCTTCCGCGCCCGTAGGGCAGCCGTCTCGGCTGCCGCCGGAACAGCGTGGAGCTAGACAGGCGAGGACGCCTGTCCCACGTTCGTCTCGCTTCCGCGCCCGTAGGGCAGGCGTCTCGGCTGCCGCCGGAACAGCGTGGAGCTAGACAGGCGAGGACGCCTGTCCCACGTTTGTCTCGCTTCCGCGCTCGTAGGGCAGCCGCCTCGGCTGCCGCCGGAACAGCGTGGAGCTAGACAGGCGAGGACGCCTGTCCCACGTTTGTCTCGCTTCCGCGCTCGTAGGGCAGCCGTCTCGGCTGCCGCCGGACTAGCGTGGAGCTAGACAGGCGAGGACGCCTGTCCCACGTTTGTCTCGCTTCCGCGCCCGTAGGGCAGCCGTCTCGGCTGCCGCCGGACTAGCGGGGAGCTAGACAGGCGAGGACGCCTGTCCCACGGGCTGCCCCCGGCGGGCTTGACCCTGCCGGCGTTGCCGCCACGAGGCGCTTGACTGGAAGCCCGGCTTGACATATACAGCGTGCATGGCGACACGCGAGTTTCTCTCTTTGGCATTGGGCCGCAGGGCGCATGCACCGAGTGGGCGCGGCGCCCGCCTGGCGGCCGTGGTATTGGCCGCTGGGCTCGGATGCCTGGCGCATGCGGCCACTCCGTCGCTCGCGTTTACCGTGACACCCGAGCCCAGTCTCCATGAGTTCCATGTCCGTTTTCGCTGCACCGGGTTGCGCGGGCCGACGGAGGATTTCGAAATGCCCGCGTGGATGCCGGGCTTTTATAGCATCATGCACTACGCCCGTATGGTCTCCGGCTTTCAGGCCCTGAACGGCCGGGGGCAACGCCTCGGCTGGCAGCGGGTCACGCCGCATACCTGGCGGGTCGTGACGGCCAATAACCACGTCGTGGTAATCCGCTACGACGTGGCTGCCACGCGACCGTTCGTCGCCGACAATTCCCTCAGCGACAGCAGCGCATTCGTCGCGCCTCCCGGCCTTTTCATGTACGTTGCCGGCCAACTGCTCCAGCCGGTGACGGTGCAATATAAGCTGCCCCAGAACTGGCGCCGTGTCGCCTGCGGCTTGGCGCCGGTGCCGGGGCACCCGGACACGTTTTCAGCCCCGAACTTTAATCTCCTGTTGGACAGCCCCGCGCTGCTCGGCAATCAGGAGACGCTCCACTTTCGCGTCGGTGGCCGGCTGCACACCGTCGCCATGGAGTACGTTCCCGCGAGCGTGAGCCGCCCCAAACTGGTGTCCGACCTCCGGCGGATTGTGCTCGCCGCCACGGGCATGATGGGCGTGATCCCCTACCCGCGCTATACGTTCCTCCTGATCGGCCACGGCGACGGCGGCATCGAACACCTGACCTCCGCGGCGATTTCCTTCAATGGCCGCGGCCTCACCCGGCCCGCGGGCTACACCGGCTGGCTGAGCTACGTCGCCCACGAGTACTTCCATACCTTCAACGTGAAACGCATCCGGCCCTTGGCCCTGGGCCCGTTCGACTATGAGACGGAGAACCTCACGCACATGCTGTGGGTCTCGGAGGGCCTGACGGTCTATTACGAGGACATCCTGCTGGTCCGTGCCGGCCTCATCACTCCCGCGCAGTACCTGCATACCTTACAAGGGGAAATCAACGCCTTCGAAAATGAGCCGGGGCGGCCCTACGAGTCCGCCACGGAATCCAGCTGGCGGACCTGGAATGGCGGCTATGGCGGCCGGACGAGCCGCAACACCACCATCTCCTACTACGACAATGGGGGCATCTTGGGCGCCATGCTGGATCTGACCATCCGGCACGACAGCCACAACGCCAAGTCGCTCGACGACGTCATGCGGTTCCTGTACCGGCGCTATTATGTGCGGGATCGCAGGGGCTTCACCGACGCCGAATTCCGGCAGGCCTGCGAAGCCGTCGCCGGGCGTCCGTTGCCCGCCGTGTTTCGTGACGCCTCGACCTCTGCGCCGATTGATTACAAGAAGTTTTTCGGTTACGCCGGTATCCGCGTCCAGGTCGCCGCCCAACCGGAAGCCGGCGCCAGCCTGGGGCTCGATACCGACACGCGCGGGGTTCCAGCCATTGCCGCCGTTGCGCCCCCCGGCCCTTTCCGGGATGGCTCCGCGGGGCAAAACCGCGCCCAAATCAAGCTCCTCGTTTCCGGTGTTGCGCCCGGCTCCCCGGCGCAAAACGCCGGGCTCCAGGTCGGCGACCAACTGTTGACGCTGAACGGCTCGCAGGCAACCGCGGCATCGCTGAGCGCACTCCTCAACGCCGGCAAGCCGGGCCAGCAGCTCACGATCGGGTTCGTCGCGGGTGGGGAGCGGCGCCAAGCGCAAGTCACGCTTGCCCCGCGGGAAAAGCTCGTGTTCCAGTTACGGCGCATGCCGAACGCCAATCCCCTGCAAGCGGCGACCCTCCGTCAATGGCTCTCCCGGGAGCCAGGATCGTAAGCGCTTGACCAACTGTGCGGCCCGGGCGGGGCGACCGGCTTAGCGCATGGCGATGGCGACGTCGTCGGCTACGCCGCCGAGCAGCGTATAGCTGCCGGCGGCCTGTTGCAGGATGGAACCCGGGACCAGCGGCGTGACCGGCCCATGCGCCACCAGCCGGGCGATGAAGCGCTGCCAACTGACGCCGCCGCCCAGATCGCCATCCAGCCAGAAGCTCCGGTCGCGGGCTCCCAGAATGTCGCGCGGTCCAATCGTGTTGGCCTTGGGCGGCACCCAAGACCAGTCGCCGCCGAACGAGTGCAGGGCGTTTTGCATGATGGTCATCGGGTGCAGCTCGACCAGCCGCGCCCCCTGCCGGCGGAAGGCGTCGAGGTCGTCGCCAAACTCCAGCCCGAGATGCGCATCCCAAAACGCGATGTGCCCACACCAGCCGATCCCCCCGTAGCAGACGTCGGCGCCGCCCGCATCCTCGATTTGGCGGCTGTAGC